>PEUO01000133.1 GCA_002780715.1 Deltaproteobacteria bacterium CG03_land_8_20_14_0_80_45_14 | reverse complement strand
TCGGGCCCCCGAGGCCGGGACGGAAGATTTGCTACGCCGTCGATACGCGGCCCAACAAAGTTCTTTATCGACTATGTCAGGATGTGGATTTGGCGTTCCTCGACGGGATGTTCTTACCCGAGCACCACGAGGAAGCAGAGGCGAAGGAACACATGACGGCCAACGATGCAGCACGGGTCGCTGCCAGAGCGGGTGCGCGGCGTGCAGTGCTTGTCCACATCAGCCCCCGGTACACAGAAGAGGATATGGGAAAGTTCGTTGATGCCGCGAAAAAACGCTTCGGAAATACGGAAATAGGGAGTGACCTACAGCAATTCACGATTCCCTATCGGAAAGAGGATCCAAACCTGCCCCCAAAGTGATTCCGAAAGATATTTAAATAATTTGAGTACGTCCCGAACGCTTGTTTCCCCGAATGAAAACTTATGTTTGACATAGAAATCTGAGAGGTGTATTCTTTGAACCAGGAAGTGCCCGAACACGGGGAGAAAACGAAAAAACATGGGAGAAATTCATGACATCTGAAGAGATGTGACCCTGTTGCATTCGCTATGCGCTCTGCTCCATGCGCTATGCTTCTTCTGGAGCGAGTTCGGGCAGTTTTTCTAACTTTACCTTTGAAATTCTCTTCCCGACCATTTCCACAATTTTTATCCGCTTCCCTTCGATTTCTACCATATCGCCGGCCTGAGGAATCTTTTGCAAAGTTGTCATCAAGAATCCACCAAGGGTTTCATATTCCGGTGATTCTGGAAGGGGAACGTGATAGTCCTCTTTTAAGTCCCTCAAATTGATCGATGCATCGATCAGCATCGTTCCGTCTGAGAGCTGTATCACAGGGCTTTCTATATCATATTCATCTCTAATCTCCCCAACGATCTCTTCAATCAGATCCTCGAGGCTGACCAAACCCGAGATCCCGCCATATTCATCCACCACCAAGGCCATATGGATCCTCTTTTTTTGCATCTCCCTTAAGAGGAGGCTGATTTTCATCGTCTCAGGAATAAAATAAGGAGGCTTGATGATCTTTCGGATATCGACCTGTCCTGTTTTCGCAAGAGTGGTGAGGAACTCTTTTGCATAAAGAGTTCCCCTGATGTCATTAGGTTCTCTTCCGAACACAGGATAACGAGAAAACTGTTCCTCTTCGATAAGTGAAACGATTTCTTGAACCGATTTATCAATCTGAATCATCACCATCTGTGTATCCGGAATCATCACCTCTTTTACGGACATGTCCGTGAATTCAAAAACGCTTTGAAGGATTCTTTCTTCCGTGGGTTCAAATACACCGTGTTTTCTTCCTTCTTTGATCAGCATCTTCACCTCTTCCTCAGTAATATACGCTCTTTCGGTGAAAAGTTTTCTGCCGAAGGGGATGAGCACAATGGATGTACTGAAGGTAAGGAATTTAACAAAGATAGAGACCACCTTTGAAAAAGTATTAATGGATTTTGCGGTCCACAATCCAACTGTCTCAGGATGCATCAACGCAATGGATTTTGGCACGAGTTCACCGAAGATCATAGAAAAGTAGGTGATGATGATGACAACAATCCCTATGGCAATAGGCTCGGCTGCTAATGAGACTGCCCTGATGGGAATTTCTTTAAGAAAGGGTTGGATCACCTTTACGGATGTGGCGCCACCAATCGCCGATGCAAGAACGCCCATCAGGGTGATCCCAATCTGGATGGTGGCCAGAAACCTGTCCGGGTCTTCCTTGAGGTTTAAAAGGATTTTTGCATTCTTTCTTCCATTCTCGGCCATCTGTTTAATGTGGATTTTCCTCGCGGCCACCACAGCGATCTCTGTCCCGGCTAGATAACCGCTTAAGAGGATAAGTATGGCAATGAGAAACATTTCCCCCATAAGTCCTTGCATTTCATCCCCTCCTATTTATTGTTAGGAAACCCATGAAGAGGCAAAAAGAGAATAGCAAACTACCGAGTTCCATCCAATAGGTTTATAAAAGGAGAAACCTTCAGAACTTGATCCGTTTAAGTCTTTCGATTGCTTCTTTCAACCTTTTCTCATCTACCGTAAGGGCCATTCGGATGTAACCTTCTCCTTCCTCTCCAAAACCATTTCCTGGAGTGGTGACGATCCCTCCCTGCTCGATCAAGAGCGTGGCGAATTGGGCGGAGGTGTATCCTTTTGGAACTTGAATCCAGAGATAGAAGGTGGCCCTCGGCCGATCCACTTCCAACCCCATCTCTTGAAGACCCTTTACCATCACATCTCTTCGTTTCTCATAAATGGCAATGATTTCTGGAAGCGGAGTGTCAAGATGATTGAGGGCTTCTGCCCCTGCCTCTTGAATGGCTTGGAAGAGGCCAGAATCGATATTGGTCTTCACTCTTCCCAACCCAGAGAGTATTTCAGAATGACCCACCGCAAATCCAATTCTCCATCCCGTCATATTAAAGGTTTTTGAGAGACTATGAAATTCGACTCCGACTTCTTTGGCCCCTTCCACTTCCAAAAAACTGAGGGGTTGGTATCCATCGAAAGCGATTTCTGAATAGGCTGCATCATGGCAAACGATGATCTGGTAACGCCGGGCAAAGGCTACGACCTCTTCAAAGAAAGGTCTCTCAGCGATGGCGGAGGTAGGATTATTGGGATAGTTGATAAATAGGAGTTTAGCTTTTTTGGCTATTGTCTTGGGAATTTCAGAGAGGTTAGGTAGGAATCCATTCTCTTTACGAAGTGGTAAAAAATAAGGAATGCCTCCAGCAAAAAGGGTAGAGACACGATAAACAGGATAGCCAGGACTGGGAACCAGTGCCACATCTCCTGGGTTGACAAAAGCTAAGGGGATGTGGGCAATTCCTTCTTTGGAACCAATCAGGGAAAGGACCTCGGTCCCGGGGTTGAGTTTGATGCCGAACCTTCTTTCGTACCATTGGGCAACTGCCGATCTGAATTCAATCATCCCTTCATAGGAAGGATACCGGTGGTTCTTGGGATTTTCCGCTGCCTTTTTTAATCGTTCAATAATTGGTTTGGGGGTGGGGAGGTCTGGATCTCCAATCCCCAGGTCAATGAGATCTATTCCTTTGTTCCTTATCTCCTCTTTCTTCTTATCTATCTCTGCAAAAAGATAAGGAGGGATTTGATCAATTCTTTTTGCCATCTCGATCCGCATCCGTCGCTCCTTATTTTAATATTTCGTGAGTCTTTGAATAGTTAACCTCTCTTCTTAACCTTAATTTCAACCTTAACCTAAAGGTTTTTTATTTTTTATCTTAAGGGCTTTCCATTCGAAATTCAAGATAAAAGATGCTTTATACAAAATCGTCCTTTACCTATTGGTTTCACCCCGCAAGGGATTTTTATATTGACATCCTAAGCACTTCCTATCATAATAATGGGACTTTTGGAAACTTTTCATATGAAAAAAAGAATATTTTTAAAGCGGATGGTTTTGGTGCCCATCGCCCTCTCCCTTCTTTTTGGATGTGGTGGGAAAGGGAAGGATGTCAAAAAAATTGAAGGAGATCCTGAAACCCTTTATAAACAGGGATTGGCTCGATTCAATAAAAGAGACTATCCCGAGGCCCTAAAGAAGTTTGAAGAGTTGAAGTCGAGTTTCCCCGATAGTCCACCCCATACCCTGTGGGCAGAACTGAAGGTCGGTGATTGTCATTTCTTGCAAAAGGAATATGTAGAGGCGATTGCGGCTTATGAGGAGTTTAAGAAGATTCATCCCGGCCATGAAGAGATACCTTATGTTCAGTATCAAATTGGGATGTCCTATTACAATCAGATGCTCTCCCTTGATCGGGATCAGACTCCCACGAAAAAGGCCCTCTCCAGCCTTGAATATTTAATCTCTAATTATCCCCCCAGTCTTTTTACTGAGAAGGCAAAGGAGAAAATTGGCATCTGCAAAAAACGGTTGGCTGACCATGAATTCTATATTGGAAATTTTTATTATAAAAAGGGAAGATTTCAAGCTGCTGCTTCGCGGTTTGAGGGGTTATTAGAAAAATTTCCTAAAGAGCCTGAAGAGGATAAAACTCTCTACTTCTTGGGAAAGAGTTATCTTGAACTCGATCGATGGGAGAAGGCCGAATTAGCCTTTAGGAAGATTGTCAATGAATATCCCCAAGGCCCTCACTACAAAGAAGCCAGAGCCATTCTTGATAAAGGCGCAACGGAGAAGAAGGTTTCTCTTCGTAAAACCAAAACCAAGAAGTCCAAGAAGAAAGGCGAGGCAGTTGAGGCAGAACCTGATGGGATTGCCTTGGCCAAATTTGAAGAAGAAGGGAAACAGCCTGTTTCCCTAAAGGAGGAGAAAAAGATTGATTTGAGAAAGGAAGAAGAAAGATTAACTTCCCTCCCTGCCCCGAGCGAGTCGGCTAAGGCAATTCCTCCTAAAGAAGAAGCCAAGAAGCCTATTCCTCCTATAGCGATTGGACCCATTCAAGAGGATCGAGCCCGAGCCATTTCCCCCTCCCCAGAAGCTAAAAAGGTAGAGCCCATCCCGACTGGAGAACCGATGAAGGAAGATCGAACTCAGATTCCTCCATCTCCCCCTCCTGCCAAAACAGCTCCTAAGGTAGAGGTGAAACCTATTGAGGAGAAACAGATAGCCGCATTACCAAGTCCCCCGACACCTTCCAGGGAGAAAGAAAAAGTTAAGAAAGGGATTCCTCCAGAGACTAAGGAGGCCAAGCTTGTGGATAAAAGCCAACCCATAGATATCACCTCCGACAAAGTAGAGGCCTACTGGAAGGAGAATTTGATTATTTTTAAAGGCAATGTCATTGCTCGACAGAAGGATATGGTGATCTATTCTGATTCTTTAGAGGCAGTGGTCATTGAAGACGGTAAGGGAATTGAGCGGGTGATTGCTGGGGGAAATGTGAAGATCCAACAGGGTCTTCGAGTCGCCAATTGTCAGAAAGCGGTTTTTTACAATCTTGACCAAAAAGTGGTTTTGACTGGTGAACCGAAAGTTTCAGAAGGGGAGAATATCGTTTCAGGAGATGAGATCATTTTTGATATCGAAAAGAATCGAGTCGAGGTAAAAGGGGGGTCGAGTGGGCGAGGAAAGGCGAAGATTTATCCTGGAGGAGAAATTGAGAAGCTGAAATGAGAAGACCCTTCCTCTCCTTTCTGCTCCCCATTCTTTTCCTCTTAGCCTGCCAGGTTTCCGAAGAAGAGAAAATTTATCAAATTTTGAATCGAAGGCAAGAAGCCCTACAGAAGAAGGACCTCTCCCTTTACCTTTCTTGTATCTCCAAAGCTTATCAAGATAAGGAGGAAGACTTTAACCGACTTGAAAAGCGGATCGAGGGATATTTTAAAAACTTCGATCGAATTTCCTATTCCAGTTGGGATCGAGCCATCCAAATCGAAGGAGAAGCAGCAACGGTCATCCAGCCATTTTATTTAGAAGTAGAAAAAGGAGAGAAGAAAAATAGCTATACGGGTAAAGAGGCCCTCTTTTTCAAGAAAGAGGGAAGGGAATGGAAAATTATAAAGGGACTGTAACCCTAAAAACCGAAACTTAGGAAGTAGGCAGTGGGAAGAAGGCAGTAACAATAATAATTAAAAAGAGAACCAGAAATGGATGAGAGAGTGCAAAGACGCCCCGGTGGGGCGTTTGTTTTTTAGGCTTGGTCAACAAAATGGTCAACAAAATTGACAATTTGAAGAAAAACTAATAAAATGAAACCTTTAAATCTTTTTGGATTTGGGTATGTTTGAAAATCTTTCAACCAAATTAGATTCCATTTTTAAGAAACTGAGAAGCCATGGAAAGTTGACGGAGCAGAATATCCAAGAGGCTTTAAAAGAAGTGAGGATTGCCCTCTTGGAAGCGGATGTCAATTTCAAGGTCGTCAAGGATTTTATTCAGCAGGTCGAGGGAAGGGCGGTCGGTCAGGAGGTGATGGCCAGCCTCACACCCGCTCAACAATTGATCAAGATTGTAAAAGAAGAGATGACTTCCCTGATGGGCGGTGAAGAGCAGAAGATTCATCTTTCGGGAAGCCCTCCCGTTCCAATTATGCTGGTAGGTCTCCATGGTTGTGGGAAGACAACCACCGCCGCTAAACTCGCGCGGTATTTTCAAGAAAAAAAGAAACAACCTTACCTCGTTCCCGCAGATGTCTGCCGACCCGCCGCCATTGAACAATTGCAGAAATTAGGGGAAGAGTTAAAAGTCGATTTTTACCGCCCTGAACCTTCCCAAACGCCACTGGATATTTGTTTGAAGGCAAAAGATATCGCTCTGAAGGGAGGGTATGATTTGATGCTTATCGATACCGCCGGAAGACTTCATATCGATGAAGCATTGATGCTGGAACTCCGGGAGATCAAAACCCAGATCAAGCCCAAAGAGGTGCTCTTGGTAGCAGATGCCATGACCGGCCAGGATGCGGTCAATATTGCAAAAAATTTTAATGAGCGTCTGGGCATTGACGGAGTCATTCTGACCAAAATGGATGGCGATGCGCGGGGAGGAGCAGCCCTTTCCATCAAATCCGTAATACAAAAACCCATCAAATTTATCGGGGTAGGGGAGAAATTGGATGCCTTAGAGGCTTTTCATTCTGATCGAATGGTTTCAAGAATTCTGGGGATGGGAGATGTCCTCACCCTGATCGAGAAGGCAGAGGCCGCCTTCGATGAAGAGAAGGCAAAGGAATTAGAAAAAAAGATTCGAAAAGATACCTTTACACTGGAAGATTTTCGGGACCAAATCCAACAGGTTCGAAAGATGGGGTCATTGGAATCAATCTTGGGAATGATCCCGGGACTTCCAAAAAAGATGAAAGGGATAGGCGGCCTCGATTTCGATGAGAAGGAATTGGCGAGGGTGGAAGCCATCATCAATTCCATGACGCCTAAGGAGCGTACCCATTATCAGATCATCAATGGAAGTCGGAGATTAAGGATTGCTCGAGGAAGCGGAACGAACGTTCAAGATGTCAACCGACTTCTTAAACAATACGCCCAAGCTCGAAAGATGATGAAGCAATTTACCAAAATGGGTGAAAAGGGATTCGGAAAGGGGAGAGCACCTTTCTTTTCTTAATGGCATAGTACATGGCGCCCGCCTGCCATAGAACTTGTTTGGCGGGCAGGCTTAGAGCATAGCGTCTTAGATTCAGTTTCAAACAAGGTTTTCGCTATGCGCTTTGCTCTATGCTCTTTGCGATTCTTTGACAGAGGAGGTGGTAGAAAACAATATGGCTGCATCCATGAGATTGATGAGATTTGGTGGGAAGAAGAGTCCTTATTACCGCATTGTGGTTTCAGATCGTCGTTCTTCCAGGGGTGGTAAATTTATTGACCAGGTGGGAACCTATGATCCGAAGAAAAATCCAGCGGAGGTTCGGTTCAAGGAAGAAAAGGCGATTCAGTGGCTGAGAAAGGGAGTTCAGCCCACCCCGACCGTTCGTCAACTTTTAATACGATCTGGAATTTCAAAGAAGTCGGCGGAAGGAAAAACTGAATAAGCCGCCTTTTCCCAAACCCTTGCCCATCAAGAATCTCTTACAGGACTGATGCGAAAAGTGGAGGTGGGGTTATGAACACAAAAGAGCTCATTGAGTATATTGCAAAGGCATTGGTCGATCATCCAGATCAAGTTAAGGTCTCTGAAATCGAGGGTGAAAAAACTTCTGTCATCGAACTCTCTGTGGCCAAAGAAGATTTGGGGAAGGTGATCGGAAAACAGGGCAGGACGGCCGGGGCCATCCGGGTCATCCTGGGTGCTGCCTCGGCGAATTTTGGGAAACGTTCTGTTTTAGAGATCATCGAATAATGATCTATGGAGAAAAATCTTTTTTCCATTGGCAGGGTGGTTAAACCCCACGGAGTCAAGGGGAAAGTAAAGGTAGAGTATTTTGGAGAAGACCTCCGCCATTTTTCTCTCTATCGTAAGATTTTCGTCGAGGGCGAAAAGGGCAAACCTGAGCCCTACGAAATTATAGAGGCAATTCCCCAACCTCCCCGTCTCATCCTCCGATTAAAAGGGATTGAAAAGATTGAAGAGGCAGAGCCTCTGATAGGGAAGGAGATTTTCATCGAGAAAGAAGCCCTTCTTGAATTAGAAGAAGGGGAATATTATTGGGTGGACATCTTGGGAATGAAGGTTGAAACCCAGGAAGGCAAAAGGATCGGAAAGGTGAGAGAGATCTTTTCTACGGGAGCTAATGACGTTTATGTTGTTGAAGGAAAAAGGGGAGAGATCTTGCTGCCAGCGACAGAGGAGGTGGTTCAGAGTATAAACCTTAAAAAAGGGGTGATAAAGGTCGTCCGAATGGAAGGTTTGTGGGAGGATGAGGATGAGGTTTGACATTCTTACCCTCTTTCCCAATATGTTTGCCTCCCCCCTACGGGAAAGCATTTTAGGCAAAGCCATCGAGAAAGGGCTGATCCAAATCCAAACCATTAACATCCGAGATTTTACCTTGGATAAACATCAGGTCGTGGATGACCCCCCTTATGGAGGAGGCCAGGGCATGGTGATGAAAGTGGAACCCATTGCTCGGGCCGTTGAGTCGGTCAAGTCTCAAAACCCATCTGCCTGGACAATTTATCTGACTCCCCAGGGGAAACCTTTCAACCAGGATTTGGCTCGCAGGCTTTCCACTCAACCCCATTTCATCCTTCTTTGTGGCCGATATGAAGGGGTGGATGAACGAGTGAGGGATCTCTTTATAGACGAAGAGATTTCGATTGGGGACTATGTTCTGACAGGAGGGGAATTGGCAGCGATGGTTCTCATCGACGCTGTCTCGAGATTTATACCCGGGGTTTTGGGATCCGATCGCTCAGCAGAGGAGGATTCCTTCTTCAACTCCCTTTTAGAATATCCTCAGTACACCCGGCCTTTTGATTTCAGAGGGAGTTGTGTTCCAGAAGTCCTCCTTTCGGGAAATCATTCGGCAATTTCTCTCTGGAGAAGAAAAGAGGCGCTCAGGCGGACATCATTGAGACGACCAGATCTTTTAGGCAAAGCTAATCTCACCGAGGAAGATAAAAAACTTCTGGAGGAGATCCTTCAGCAGAATAGAAGAGAGAAGGCCGGGAATGGGATCTAATCTTTATTTAGGATTAGTCCACCATCCTATTTATGATAAGAGGAGAGAGGTGGTGGCAACAGCCATCACCAACTTTGATATTCACGATATTGCCCGCTGTGCAAAGACATTTGGCGTAGGAGGATTTTTCATTATTACCCCATTGGAAAGCCAAGTTCAGTTAGCGGAGAGGATTATTCGCCATTGGGTGGAGGGCATTGGGTCGGTTTACAATCCTACGAGAAAGGAATCTCTTTCTCTCGTCCGGGTCTCACGGACCATTGACGAAGCGGATCGAGAGGTCTCCGATCTCTGGGGGACAAAGGTGAAGAGAGTGGCGACAGGGGCTTCTCCTCATCCAAAGAGTATTGATTTTGGATTCTTAAGGAAGTTACTGAATGATGAAAACACCCCCTTCTTGATTCTTTTTGGAACAGGATGGGGTTTGACTCAGGAAGTGAAGGAGAGTTCTGATTATGTACTGGCGCCAATCGAAGGGAAAGGATATAATCATCTCTCGGTTCGCTCAGCAGTGGCCATCATTTTAGATCGGTTATTAGGGGACCGAATTGTGTGAATTAACTAAAAGGATTCAAGGAGTCAAGTGGTCGAGGGTTCTAGTAAAAATTTAGAAGATAAACGCTTGAACCCATGAACCCTCGAATCCTAGAACCCTTATTTGGAAAAGGAGAAGGAGATGAATCTGATGGAATTGGTTGAGAAAGAACAATTGAGGACAGATCTCCCGGATTTCAGGGTGGGAGATACGATAAGGGTCCATGTGAAGATTGTGGAGGGAGAGAAGGAAAGAATACAGCCCTTCGAAGGAGCGGTCATTCGTAAGAAAAAGGGAGGGATTCGATCTACCTTCACAGTGCGAAAGATCTCTTACGGGATTGGCGTTGAGAGGGTTTTCCCCCTCCATTCACCCCGGCTCGATCGGATCGATGTGATCAGCCGAGGAAAGGTGAGACGCGCTAAACTTTTCTACCTTCGAAGCCTGAAAGGGAAGGCAGCTCGTATTCGAGGCGAAAAGAAACAGGTCGCCTAAAAATGCTCAATGCAAAATGAAAAATTCAAATTGCAAATTACAAAATTTCCGGTCCTTAGAGCTTTTCTGAATTTGCATTTTACATTTTGCAATTTACAATAATTCGTTATCATGCTCTTTCCATCTCTTCCACCCCAGCCCATGGATTATTTCGAAAAGATGTACACTCGCCGAGGTTACCATCGGATTGCCGGCGTGGATGAGGCGGGGAGGGGGCCCTTAGCCGGGCCGGTTGTCGCTGCGGCCGTTGTCCTACCCAGAGACGGTATCGGTGAAAAACTTTTCGATTCAAAAAAAATTTCATCAAAAAAGCGAGAACATCTTTATGAAACGATCCTTACAGAAGCGCAAGGAGTAGGAATTGGAATGATTGGACAGGAGGAGATCGATCGCATTAATATTCTTCAGGCTACGCTAAAAGCCATGGCCTTGGCGATTGGAAACCTTCCCACCCCTCCAGATTTTATTCTTATCGATGGTCCTCACGGTCTCAGACTTTTTATTCCTCAAAAACCTATCCGAAAAGGCGATCAGCTCTGTAACTCCATTGCAGCAGCTTCCATTGTAGCCAAGGTGACACGAGACCGAATGATGCTGGATTGCCATCAGAAGTATCCTCAGTATAATTTTGCCAAACATAAAGGGTATGGAACCAAAGAACATCGGAGGGCAATTGAAAAATTCGGCGTCTGCGAACTCCACCGCAAAACCTTCCGAGGCGTCAAAGAATATCTTTAAGCGCAAAGAGCAAAGGGCATAGCGTAAAAAGATAAACCTTATTTTCCGGGAGATTTACCACGGACACGGATCACGCCCGCCTGCCGGACGAGCAGGGACACGAGCCACGAAGAGAAAAGAAGGAACTTGGAAAGAAAGGCGAGGAGGCAGCCCTTCGATTTTTGAAGAAGAGAGGGTATCGTATTATTGAAAAAAATTATGTCTGTAAAATGGGTGAAATGGACATCATTGCCAGAGAGAAGGATACTCTGGTTTTTGTCGAAGTGAAGACTCGGACATCCACCCTATTCGGTCCCCCTCAGTTAGCCGTCAATTCCTCAAAACAAAGACAACTTTCTAAGGTCGCCTTGAATTATTTGAACGAAAAGCGACTCAAAGATGTGAAGGCAAGGTTTGATGTCGTAGCGATTCTCCTCGGTCAAAAGGGAGAAGAGATTGAATTGATCAGGGATGCCTTTGATTTAAAATATATATAAAAAGGGGCTTTTTAAAGAGGATCTATTTCTAATTCCAAACTTTAAATTCCAATTTCCAAACAAATCCCAATCCCCATCCTTACAAACTATCTAATGGACTTCTTATTTCAGATGGTTTCTTCCGTATCACATGGGTGTAAATCATGGTCGTATTTACTGTGTCCTGCTTCAAGAAGATGCGTTGCAAAGCTGTGGCGCAATGTATGGCAGCTTGCCATTTTCGGTAACGGTTCCTAATTGTGAAAGAAACGCCTCAAAATCCCCAATCATACCGTTTTTTCTGTCCATCATCATTCAAAATAATGAATTTGAGGATTTAATTATATGCAATATAACATTAATTTTCAAACAAATTATTCAAAGTCAAAAAGAAGGGTCATGGCAATCCACGAAACGGTAAGTATATGAAATTACATGGATAAAAAGTCATTTACTGTCCCGTTTAGGTCATATAAGCTCTCCAGAATTTGGTTGACAAAATTGATGAGCAAATATAACATTGCAAGAAATTACACCCTGCAGTTCAATAATTGTTAGGCAAATCGAACTAACGACTTAACGTGTGATCCTTTGGAGACTACGATGAAGAGGAGTTTCTTGAAAATGCCGATATGTCGGCTCCAGGGAATTCCGATATTCCTTTGGAGCCTTTCCTCTTGTAGGGGTTTGACTATTTGTAGATTCACCTGCGCAAAACTCTAAAGGACCAAAATATCAATACCAATAAGGAGGAACTAATATGGATTTACTTATTGATGTACACTCAGGGGAGATAGACACTCTAATACCTAACTTATTTATGGCCTCAATGCTCAAGGCACAGGGAGTAGATGTGGCAGTATTTCTTGAGTGGAGAGCTCTGGTTGCATTTGTAGAGAAAGACTTCAAGTATTCATCACCGGTAGCAAAGTGTGCTGCCATAACCGAAGAAAATGCGAAAAAGATGGGAATACCAACCGATCCCATGATATTGTTAAAAGGAGCTAAGGCAGCTGGAATAACTATATACGGTTGTGCAGTAGAAGCAGCACTCTCTGGTATAAAAGAGAAAGTTCCGCCAGAGATAGAATTGCTTGAACAAGCAGATTTAACCAAGCCTATAATAGAGGCAAAGAAGATTATTGGAGGAATGTAAACTGCCTAACAGGAACAAAATAATGGAGGCATGGTATGAACACTGCGGTAAAAATACAAGAAGTGAGGATTAAGGATATAAGCGTCACCGAAGACACGATTACGGCTCAACTCATGGATGGACGGATAATCAGCGTTCCGCTTGCCTGGTCATGGCGATTGTCGGAGGCGACGCCCAAACAGCGCGCAAATTGGAGAATTATTGGAGACGGCCATGGGGTGCATTGGCCTGACATCGATGAGGATATCAGCGCCGAAGGAATGCTTTATGGTATTCCCGCTCCAAGACCTCGAATATCTTCAAAATTCAGCGCTAAATCAGAACAAAATAAAATGATGGCTAAACGCAAATGATGACAAAAGACGTCATAACAAACGGGTGCGCCGGATCGCCAATAAATCCGGCTCCCGGTGACCCGCATCGTTCGGCGGGTTCTCGCCCACCGAACGAGGGGCGGATGGAACAGACCCCTACGGGGCTGCTCATCCGCCCCTCGTTAGCCCAAGAATAAAGGATATAGAAGAAATAGGACGGTTAATGATTCGTTGTGGCACATGGGAAACAGGGGAAGAAATTCAAATCCCCTATTCAAAAGAGCAGCATATTTTATACCTGCAAAAGGATCCCAGGTGTATTTACGATCAGTTTCCAAGACAAGTCGGCATAAATAAAGGTAACTTCGTAGAGACGGTTACAAAGAAATATTTTGAGGAGCAGGGGTATAATGTTCAAAGCTATTACTACCTTGTCAGAAATAGAAATAAGCGCGAAAGAATGCCCGGGTTCAAAAAGATTTGCCATATCTTAAGCGAAGGGAAAGTTCGTCTGCTAATAGCTGAAGCTGATAAGGCTTTTCGCTCTATCGGGAAAAAGGTTGCCTCTGGAGATCCAGATTTATTCGTTTATAATGAGAGTACGGGAGACCGGTTCTTTGTTGAAGTGAAGGAAAATGATCAAATAACAGATAACCAGAAAGTCCTATTTCTATTAATCGAAAAATTTCTTTGCCCAGTATTTATAGCTAGGGTTATTGCAAAGGTTCCATCTTGATGGTTATAAGAACCTGGAACGGGCCAATACCTTGGCGGACGGCGTAAACGCCGCCGCCAGTAATTTAGGTTCAAGAAAGGAAAAACTATGAAGCGAGTTGACTTATCTCTTTCCCAACTTTCATTTGTGCAAAAACTGAACTTGATGGAGGCTCTCTGGGCGGACCTGAGCCGAGACGAGAAGAAACTTAAGTCACCAGCTTGGCATGAGACCGTCCTCAAGGATCGCGAGGAAGCCTTTATGGCCGGCAAAGCGACCGTATCGGATTGGGAACAAGCTAAAAGAAGGATTAAGAAGAAGGTCTCATGAGGGTGAGAATCCTAAGTGTAGCTGAAGAGGATCTCGAGGAAGGATTTCGATTCTATGAGTCTCAACTTCCTGGTCTTGGATCATATTTCCTGGATTCCCTTTATTCCGATATTGAATCACTTGCTTACTTCGGAGGAATTCACCAGATAGTTTTCGGATACCACCGCCAGCTCTCCAAACGGTTCCCGTTCGCTGTATATTACCGCATTATCGATGATGTGGTTGTGGTTTTTGCTGTCCTTGATTGCCGTCGCAACCCAAGCTGGACAAGAGAAAGATTGATGAAGGGCTAACAAGACACTCCAGCGGATGGCTTACAGCCACCGCTGACCTCTAACGTTAGGCATTAATATCAGAATTAGGGTATAATAAAAAATGAAAATCGAATGGGACCCGAAGAAGGCCAGGTTAAACTTACGAAAACACAAAGTCT
>PEUO01000107.1:28032-37823 GCA_002780715.1 Deltaproteobacteria bacterium CG03_land_8_20_14_0_80_45_14 | reverse complement strand
CGAAGAAGGACATGCTGAGCAGGAAATCGTCCGCCTCAAGGAAGCCATACGGCAGGTGACCGACGAACTGATTCAGGACAATCTTCGGGTTTCCCAAGAAGTCGGAAAGAGGGAGGCGGAAATCTTCCTTGCTCATGTGGCCATTCTTGAAGACCCTTACTTTATCTCGAAAATCTTTCAGGATATTCGCGAAAACGGTATTAATGCTGAGGCTTCAGTTTTGAGACAAATTGATGAATTTAGGGCGGCCTTCGAGAAGATGGACGATCCCTATATCAAAACAAGATCTCAGGACCTCGGTGATATCGGAAGAAGAGTGATTCAAAAACTGATGCCTTCCGAGGACAGCATCTGCGATTTGGAAGAACCGATCATCGTCGTGGCCTCAGAATTGACCCCCTCGGATACAATCAAGCTCGATAGGGAGAAGGTCCTTGCCTTTGCCACGGAATCAGGAGGCAAAGAGTCCCATGCCGCGATACTGGCGCGTTCTTTCGGAATCCCGGCAGTCGTTGGCCTCGAAGGATTGGTTTCGAAGGTCAAGAAGGGAGATCTTCTCGTGGTGGATGGCGATATGGGATTGGTGATGATTAACCCACCCGAAGAGGTTATTCAAAATTATCGCGATCTTCAGAAAAAACGAGAAATTTATCGCACAGAACTCAAAAAGATCATTTCCCTTCCGTCAGAGACAATGGATGGCCATAAAGTCCGTCTGTGGGCCAATATCGGAAGTCTGGTCGATCTTGAATACGCCATGCATTTTGGCGCTTTTGGGATTGGATTATTCCGCACGGAATTGCCCTTCCTTGTGTGGAGACGATTTCTTTCGGAAGACGAGCAGTTTTCTCTTTACCAGAAAGTAGTAACTCAGGCCGGAGGCAGGGAATTCAGAGTATATTCCTCTTCTCGTGGGCATGGGCCTTGTGGATCTCAGCATGAACCCTTATGCGCTTCCAGAAGCAAAGAACATTATTCGTCCTGTTGAGTATAAACGATGGAAGCAAATCGCCCAAAAGGTATTGAACATTCCCTCTGCCAAGGAGATCGGTCAACTCCTTTCAGCTGAATATGAACGGATTGACTTCCCTTCGTCGGAAGTTGGAAGATTTCAGGAACTTTCGGGATGAAGACCATCGAAACCAATAATAAGCAGATTGTAATCCAGAAGATCATTCAGGAACTGTAGAGAATTCTTGATGATCTGGCTTTCGAGATGTGTTGATCTCGTAAAAAGTCTAAAAAGGCTATTTTCTGTCATTCCTGCCCCTGCCTTCGCAGGGGTAAACTCCAGCAGGCCTGCCCCGCACTTGATGCGGGGAATCCAGCCTTTTCAGGTATTTAGAATTCTCTGGATTCCCGTTTTCACGGGAATGACGACTTTTTACGATGCCACCAAAGAAAGGAAATCTGAATATAGGGGAAAAAATTGGAGGGGAAAATGAGAGGCACAAAAAGTAATCATTTTTCGTCCATTAAAAGTATGAGAAGAAGGCCATCGCCTAAATAACAAAGGGATAAGATGATTATTAAAACCCATTAAAAAATTAACCAAGGAGGAAAAAGATATGAACAGAGCACGGAGAGATGTATTGAAAATGTTTGCAGCGGCTGCGGGAGGAGCCGCCCTAACCCCGTTATTTGCAAAAAGTATCTATGCCGCAAAAGAGCAAGAGAAAATTCCTGAAGTCCCATGGACTTACAAGAAACTGGACCCTGTTGCTGTCGCTGAGCGGGCTTACCCTGGTTACTACAAAGGGGGCTGTAGTTATGGTGCCTTTGAGGGAATTATCGGGGAACTTAAGAAGGAGATAGGTTACCCCTATATTTTAATTCCAACAGAAATGTTTATCTTCGGAGAGGGAGGTGTGGCTGGTATATCATCCTTGTGCGGAGCGTTAAATGGCTCTGCTGCAGCGATGTTCCTGGTCACAGGAGCCGTGGACAGGAAAACGAGGGGAGAGGCTTTTGACATGATCCGTGAACTCTTCAACTGGTACGAGCAGACGGCCCTCCCCAATTACAGACCGAAGAATCCGAAGTACGAAATAAAGGGATCGGTTTCTAAATCGCCTCTCTGCCACGTTTCCGTGACGAAGTGGTGTAAGGCTACAGGATTCAAGTCCTATTCAAAAGAGAGAGATGAGAGGTGCGGATGGGTCACGGCCTCTACGGCAAAATATGCAGTGGAGTTGCTTAATAAAAATGCTGATGTTGGCTTTAAACCCGTTCATGTTCTCTCTTCCCAGGTCAATACATGCAGAAGCTGTCACGATAAGGGAGGCGAGCTTGAGAACAGCCGTACCATGATGGACTGCGGTGGATGCCATTTCACAGGGAAAACAAAACATCCCTAAGTAAAGTATCATGGGTAAGGGCGATCCTTGTGACCTGCTCTTACCCATCCTTTCATTCTTTTCGGGAGCGGGTGGAAGTTTTTGATTTCACAGAACCAGATGAGAGCCCTGAAAAAATAATTTTCGCTCTCTGATTACGCAGATTATAAAAAATGATTCCACAGATTTTTCTTTAGTTTCAATTCCTTCTAATCTGTGTAATCGGCTCATAATCGGTGTAATCAGAGATTTCTGGACTTTTTCAGAAATCTGAAATATTTCGTCCCAAAAATTTAAGTTGACAGCAGTGGATTGAAGGGTTAAATTTCAGGCAAAAAATTCCTACCGGGTTTGTTGGCATACCAAGCCTGAAGAATTGGAATATATAAACAAGAGACATTTTGAGGAGGGAGACATATGGTGCGAGTGAATCAAGGCCGAACATCTTTATCTATTTTTTTAGTTTCTCTGATTTGTTTTCTCACCCTTCCATCTTTACTCGTTGCACAGGAGGAGAAGAAGGACCTTAGGCCGGAGCGCGGCATCGCTGTTTATCCGGAATTTTCTGGGGTAATCGTCTCAAAGGGAGAGGCGGTAAGGATGGATTTGGTGTTGGACAACAAGGGACGAACGGATGAGACGATCGATGTGAAGATCTCGACCATTCCAAAGGGATGGAAGGCAGGGTTGAAAGGAGCCAGTTATCTGATCACCGGAATGTATGTCCCCAATGGGAAGACAAAAAATCTGGCCCTGAACTTGGAACCCGATAAGACGGTAGGGGTGGGGACGTATGTTTTCCAATTTGACGCTCAGACCGATGATGGGAAATTTAGCTCCACCCACAAATTGACCGTAAATGTTCAGGAGCGAATGACTGGAGCGGATGATATCCAGATCACTACCTCTTATCCGGTATTAAGAGGTCAGACAGATGCCCGTTTCGAATTTTCCATTGAAGTGGCGAATAAGAGTGAGAGTGATCGCACCCTGAACCTTGCCGCCATGGGACCGGAGAAATGGGAGATCAACTTCAAACCTGCTTATGAGGCAAAACAGATCTCCAGCCTCCGTATCAAGGGAGCACAGAGCCAAACCGTGGCAGTGGAAGTCACCCCCACAAAAGATGCTCTGTCTGGAGAATATCCCATCCTGGTGAGGATTAGTTCAGGCGATAAGAAAGCGGAAGTAAAATTGATGGTGATGCTTACAGGGATTTATAAACTCGATGCGGGAACGCCTTCTGGGATCCTCTCCTTGGAGGCCATACCAGGAAAACCCGCCAACCTTTCCCTCTTTGTGAAAAATATGGGTTCTGCTGTCAACCGAAATATTAACTTTTCTTCCTTTAAACCTGAAAATTGGGAAGTGACTTTCAAACCTGAAAAGATTGATGCCTTGGAGCCCAATGCCTTGAAACAGGTGGAGGTGACGATCAAGCCCGCTCAACAAGCTCTGGTCGGAGATTATTCCGTAGGCGTCATGGTAAATGGAGAAAAATCGGACAAGACCATTGAATTCAGAGTAACGGTAAAGGCTTCGACCGCATGGGGTTGGATTGGAATCGGAATTATCATCTTCGTCATTGCTGGATTGAGTGCCTTATTCATCTGGTTGGGGAGGCGTTAAAGTGGAAAACCAGGCCATCATTGAAGCGGAAGGACTGACCAAAAAATATGGTCATCAGATAGCGGTGAAAAACCTCAATCTCCAAATTCGTGAGGGAGAGGTGTTTGGATTCCTTGGCCCGAATGGGGCAGGGAAGACCACCACACTGCTCATGTTCCTGGGACTCACCGAACCCACTTCAGGAAAAGTCAGAGTCATTGGATTCGATCCAACACGGGACCCTTTCCACGTGAAGGAAAAGATTGGATATCTGCCTGAGAATGTCGGTTTTTATGATGATATGGATGCCAGACAAAATCTTCAATATATCGCCAGGCTGAACCGAATCCCCGATAAGATATCTTCCGGGAGGATTGACGAATCGCTTAAAGTGGTCGATCTTTTAGAAGAGGTGGGGAAGAAGGTTGGGACTTATTCAAAGGGGATGAGACAGCGCCTTGGGATTGCGGAGGTTCTGATCAAAGAACCCCAACTCATCTTCCTTGATGAACCCACGATCGGTCTGGATCCCGATGGGACAAATCGGATGCTTGACCTCATTCACTCTCTCAGCCGAGAAAAAAATATTACCATTTTTCTCTCCTCACACCTTCTGGATCAGGTTCAGAGGATATGCGATCGGGTGGGAATCATGATCAAAGGGGATCTGGTGGCCATGGGCCCCATTGAAGAATTGGCCAAGAAGAAGTTAGGCGTCGATAAGGAACATTACACCCTTGAAGAAATCTATATGAAGTATTTTAAGGAGGCCTAAATTGCGCGGAATTTTCACCATATTTAGAAAAGAGATGGAGGACCATTTCAGCAGCATCCGGTTTCTCCTGATTTCAGCGTTGATCGTGATGGTCGGAGTGATCATTGCTTCGATGGTGGGCATGGGCATTCAGGAGGAATCGAAGGGAATGGCGAAACCCACCTTCCTTTTTTTATGGCTTTTTACCTCGACAGGAAAACTCTTCTCCTTTGTTCAGTTCATTGGTTTTTTTGGCCCTCTGATCGGTATCTTCCTGGGTTTCGATTCCATCAATCGAGAACGGGTTTCAAGGACCTTGAGCAAACTGCTCTCGCAGCCCATTTATCGGGATGCGGTGATCAATGCAAAATTTTTAGCCGGTGCGGCCGTCATCGCCATTGTGTTGGTGGCCATTGTCCTCATCATCTCGGGCCTTGGCATTCGATTGATCGGAGTCGTGCCAGGTTCGGAAGAGGTCTTGCGTCTTGCTATCTACCTCATCGCCAGCATCCTTTATATCTCTTTCTGGCTGGGGATATCGATCCTGTTTTCCGTGATCTTTCGGAGCACCGCTACCTCTGCTCTGGCCTCTTTAGCCGTGTGGATATTTTTCTCTTTCTTTATTAGCTTGGGGGCAGGTTTTCTGGCTGATGCAATGGCTCCGATCGGTCAAAGCGGCGCCGGGATGGATCCCACTTTGGTGGTCAAACATGAACAGGTCCAGAGGACGATCTCCCTCCTTTCTCCCATGACCCTTTATAGCGACGCCACTACCACCATCCTCGATCCAATGAGGAAGACCACCCAGGCTTTGGTTTTAATGGGGCCTTTGGAGAGACTTTCTTTGAGCCGTTTCCAGAGTCCACTTCCGCTTCTGCAGAGCCTCTTCATCGTGACCCCGCATCTGGTTTCCCTGGTGGCCATCACCTTTCTCTGCTTTGGAATTTGCTATCTCGTCTTTATGCGGCAGGAAATCAGAACGGTCTGAAATCGCATAGCGCAAAGAGCATGGTGCATAGCGTAAAATCCCTCTCTTTCCCCCTTTAGTAAAGGGGGATGAAGGGGGATTTTTTTTGAAGGAATTGAGACGGTTATTGTGATGGCTTCGATTTTTGGGGCTGTGTCTAAAATATTTCTCTTGACAATTAAAACCGTTCGATGTATATATCTCTATAAACGAATATAAGAATATAAGGAGCACAACATGGAACAATTGGCTCAATTTTTCAAGGCCCTTTCCGATGAGACGAGGCTTAGGATCATGATGCTACTCACCCAAGGTGATCTTTGCGTTTGCGACCTGATGTTTGTCCTGGACGAACCCCAGTCCAAGGTATCAAGACATCTTGCCTACCTGAAGCACTCTGGCTTGACGAACAGCAGACGGGCAGGGGTATGGATGCACTATTGGCTGAAGGAACCAGTTGATAACGTCCACAGGGCTCAGCTCGATTTTTTGAGAGGGCAATTTTCTCATCTCCCCCAATTCCGCATGGACAGGGAGAAACTCTTGGAACTGAAAAAGCAGGGGGGCTGCAAAGCCATGATGAAATTTAAGGCTGCTCGTTGGTCAAAGGGTCACCCTGCGAGAGCGAAGCATGCCCCTCTCTCATAATGGGAATAAACCCCGTTAGAAATTCCAGTCGTTACGACCCAGAGGCTCTCGACGGGCGAGCCATTATTTCTAACGGGGTAAATAGAATAAGGAGGATATAGTAAATGGCTGGGGAACAGGTGATTAAAAAACTCTCTTTTTTAGATCGGTTTCTGACGTTATGGATCTTCCTTGCGATGTTCGTGGGAGTGGGTTGGGGATACCTCTTCCCGAGCATTGTGGATTTCTGGAATAAGTTTCAGGTGGGTACGACCAACATCCCTATTGCCATCGGACTCATTCTGATGATGTACCCTCCCCTGGCTAAAGTGAAATACGAAGAAATGGGAGAGGTCTTCCGGAACTATAAAGTCCTTAGTCTTTCCTTGATCCAGAACTGGGTTGTTGGTCCGATTCTCATGTTCATTCTGGCCATCATTTTTCTGCGGGGATATCCCGAATACATGGTTGGACTCATCATGATTGGTCTGGCCCGGTGCATCGCCATGGTCATCGTATGGAATGATTTGGCCAAGGGAGATACGGAGTACTGCGCAGGCCTGGTGGCATTTAACTCCGTCTTCCAGGTTATCTTTTATTCCATCTATGCCTACATTTTTGTTACGATTCTTCCTCCACTTCTCGGACTTAAAGGGGTGGTGGTCAATATCACGATTGGCCAGATTGCTGAGAGTGTTTTTATCTACCTCGGGATTCCCTTTATTGCGGGGATTCTCTCCCGGTTCATCGGCCTAAAGACGAAAGGTAAAGAGTGGTATGAACAGAAATTCATCCCCAAAATCAGCCCCATTACTCTGATCGCTCTGCTTTTCACGATCCTGGTTATGTTCTCCCTCAAGGGTGAATTCATCGTGAAGATTCCTCTGGATGTTGTCCGGGTAGCCGTTCCCTTGCTCATCTACTTCGTGCTTATGTTTCTGGTCTCGTTTTATATGAGCAAGAAGGTGGGGGCCAATTATCCGCAGAGTGCAACACTTTCATTTACTGCTGCTTCCAACAATTTCGAGTTGGCCATTGCTGTGGCCGTTGCCGTCTTTGGAATTAACTCAGGTCAGGCGTTTGCCGCTGTCATTGGGCCACTGGTTGAGGTTCCGGTGCTTATCAGTTTAGTGAATGTAGCTCTCAAATTCCGGAAGAAGTATTTTGCAGTCGAAGAGGAAGCGATCGCTCCTCTAAGTCCGGCAGTAGCAATCGCAGAAGATCCAAAGGAACGTAACCTCGGAAAAGAAGGCAAGTGGGACCATAACCCGTAATTGTCATCCTTGCCCTGAATCAAGTTCAGGATCTAATGATTTCAGGATCGCACTTACTGGACAAATCGAGATGCTGAAAAAATTTCAGCATGACAGAAATATATTCTCTCAAGGAGGAGGTGATCGAGTATGGCAAAGGTATCAAATAAGAAGCAGAAGGCAAAGAAAACCGAGTTCAGTTTATTAGCTCCCTCTGCGCAAAGTGTGTTTTTATCCGGAGATTTTAACCAATGGGATCTCTCTTCACACCCCTTGAAGCGGGACAAGAATGGGATGTGGAAGATTTTGCTGAATCTCAAACCAGGCCAATATGGATACCGATTTCTGGTTGATGGAGAATGGCAAAATGATCCTGGTTGTTGCGATTTTATAGAGAATCCCTTTGACTCATCAAATTGCTTAAAGACGGTAGAATAGGATCAGAGCGTCTAAGGAAAGTTGTTGGAGAAGAGGCCATAAAAATTTTCAATTTTTATAACTGTTTATGCAGATACAAAAATGTTATTGAAACCCCGTTAGAAAGGGCTGGCTTTGGCCCCGGCCTCAATGAAGGAGGTAATACTTTCTATATATACCATCCCCAGCATACCTGTTTGCCCCCGCCTACCGGACGCGCAGGGACAGGCAGGAATAATAAGGCAGTGGCATTATTGTGAATGATATACTTACAGACGTCCTGGAAGTTTTTGGCATAGGTTTTAACCATGGCAAAAATACGCTCCATTAGATTCGCAAAAGAAAAGATTCCTGCCAAACGTTACGAGGATCTTATCGAAATTGCGCGCTTGGTTAGCTGGTGCATGAACCGGGATTATCTCATCAAGACCTGCCTCGATCACATCAGCCGAAGATATCGAGTATTTAAAAGTGGTGGGAGAGTTAATCGGAGAGGCCGTAGGCAAAGCTGAGTTAACCAAACAACTGATTGAATCTTTCAGAAGAAAGGAAACAATGGTTAAAGAAACGAGCTATGCCTTTCGTAACAGGATTTCAGCCATTGGAGGTTTTTCCCGCCGCTTGACGAAATTGACGGAAGGTAAGGATTTAATCAAGGAGGCCAAAAACATCTACCGGGAAGTCCAAACGCTGGAGACTCATTTAGAGCGGTTTGAAAAATATATAGGGATTTAGATTTAACCAAAAATATTTGAAATTTACCCATTGAACTTTCTCCCCCTTCGATGGGGGAGGATTAAGGTGGGGGTGGAGAAAAAGATTTTAATCCCCCTCCCCTCAATCCCCTCCCGCCAAGGGAGGGGAAGTTTTTGAGGGATTCATCTTTAAAAAGTTAGAAGAAAATTCTCAGAGTTTTGGTATAAAAATCCAAATTCTTCAGATCGAAAGGAGACCGATATCAGAGATGAAAAGAACATTTTTCAAATCGTCCTTAGAAAAAGTGGTCCAGGATCCAAAGCTCACCCAGATTTTGGAAGCAATGAGAAACAGCATACATCGCAATGAGGGGTTTCAAATTGAAAAAGAAGATGTCTGTCATGTGCGGGAAGTCTTTTGTGCCGCCATTGAGGCCGGTGAGAGGGGGCTTTACAATTTCACCCAGGATCTGGCCGACGGGATGTTAGGGTGCAGGGTTTCTCTCTTTTCGGAGGTCTGGGGAAGGTGTATCCACAAAGAGCATGGGGGAATTCAAAAATCCCAGACGAGACTTCCAGGAAGTTTCAGAGACCTAAATGAGGAAGGAGATTCGCATCGCTCCTTCCTCCACGCACCCTTATGCTGGTGCGGTGAAAAAACATTGAGCATTGCTTCCTTCGTCAAAGGGGTTGTGGAAAGGGAAAATCCTTCTGGAATTCATTTGATTTCTACTCGAATCAAAACGCCGTCAAACCTCGCCTACAAGGTGGCTGATATCCTCTTCGATATTGATAAGATGTTCAGACGGGATAAGGTATTGAATCAGTACAGTCAGGTTATAAAAGATGTTTACGGAATAAAAGTTATTGCAAAGGACTTGACGGCATTACAGAAAACGATTCAATGGTTTCAGGCACTACCCCTCCATGAACTCCTGGAGACAAAAGATTACATCGGACCGAGGAAGAAGAAGAGCGGATTTGAGGCGTATAAGATTGCGATTCAACGGAACCATCAGGTCTTCGAGGTCCAGTTGCAAACAGATGCTATGCTGGAGCGGGAAAACCTTGGCTTTCGGGAGAACCATCTCACTTACAAGGAGAGGCAGATGCGCTTGAGAACCCAACTGGGCA
>PEUO01000107.1:0-28022 GCA_002780715.1 Deltaproteobacteria bacterium CG03_land_8_20_14_0_80_45_14 | reverse complement strand
GGAGGTCTATAAAGCCCTTGAGATCCTTCTTTGCTCTGACGGGACCGACTGTCAGGAACTAACGTTTGGAAATCGAGAGACTCCGTCAGGCGTTCAATCGAGTTGTTTTTCATAAAGCGAAGAATTTAAACGAAAGGAGAGAATCGAAATGAAAGTTGAATTCTATGACCCACCTATGTGCTGCTCGTCAGGAGTCTGCGGGCCAGGGATTGACCCCGTTCTTGTCAAATTGAATGATGCTGTTCTGGCGTTGAAAAAGCAGGGCGTAGTGGTTGAGCGGTATAATCTTGCTCAGCAGATCAAAGCATTTACGGCAAATAAAACAATTGCGGATCTGCTTCATGGCAACGGTAAGAAGATACTGCCGGTCACCATTGTAAACGGAAAAGTTTTCAAAACAGGGGAATATCCCCTGTATGAAGATTTATGTAAAGAGTTAGGCATTGCACCTTTGAAAAAAGGAAAACCAATGACATTGCAATTTGGCTAATCGCTAAACCAGGAGGTGAACCAATGTTCGAAATCACAGATGCGGCAGTAAAACAGTTTAAAAAGATCCTCTCAGAATCGGATACGACGATCTCCAATATCAGGATCTTTATCTCCGGAGGCGGATGTTGTGCCTCTTATGGTCTTGATGTGACAGAAAAAGGAGAGGATGGAGATGTATTAATAGAAAAGAATAACTTAAAGATCTATGTGGAGCCCGCGGCCCATGAGGCCCTTTCTAAAGCGACTCTTGATTACGAGAATGGCTTTATGGTTAAAGGGATGCCTTCTTGCTGCGGGTAATCGACCATTCAGGAAAGGAAGGTAAATAAGAAATGACCGAATATATTTTCTTCTCGGGAAAAGGCGGCGTGGGTAAAACCACAATGGCTTCCGCAACCGCTATTCACTATGCTAACGAAGGTAGAAAGGTATTGATCGTAACCACAGATCCTGCCTCCAATCTCGGAGATGTCTTTGAACAGGAAATAGGTCACAAGATAACACCGATTGACGGCGTACAGAATCTTTATGCCATGGAGATAGAACCTGATGCGGCTACAGGGGAATATAAAGAAAGGATCATAGGCCCTTTCAGGGAGATCATGCCGGAGGATGTGATCGCTACCCTTGAGGAGCAGTTCAGTTCACCCTGCACGACAGAAATTGCCTCGTTCGATCGATTTATCGATTTTATGGAGGCCAATGAATATGAAATCGTCATATTCGATACGGCCCCTACAGGACATACCATACGACTTCTTGAGCTTCCGGTGGACTGGTCGAAGCACATAGAGGAGTCGGCAAAGGGTAGCGGACAGACCTGCCTCGGTCCTGTTCAAGCGATACAGGAATCGAAGGAAAAGTACGACAGGGCAATGGCCCTGTTGAGAAATCCCGACAGGACAAAATTTGTCTTCGTCATGAGGCCGGAAGAACTTTCCCTCTATGAGACTGTCCGGGCGATGAAGGAGCTTATGGCAATAGAGATAATGTCAGGCAAGATTATTATAAACGGGATATTGCCCAAAGAGGTTTGCGACATCGATTTTTTCAAAAAGAAGTATGAGTCACAGCAAAAGATCATCAGGAAGACAGACGAAATGTTCAATGGTTCCAGGCGCTACATGCTTCTAAGAGACGGGGAAGTTAAGGGAATCAATACACTCAAGAGTGTGGCACAGGAACTGTTTAACGGTGGGGGGGTCTCTTTCAATGTAGGTCTTGAAGCGCCCTCCCCGGAGGCTTTCATCCTTGAGAAGCCAGATATCGAACGGCTCTGGTTCCCAAGAATAGAGACAAAGGCAATATTCTTTACGGGCAAGGGAGGGGTCGGCAAGACCACTATCTCCTGCATTGCGGCGCTTTATCTATCCAGGCAAGGCTTTAAAACGCTTCTTGTTACAACAGATCCTGCTGCGCATATCGGACAGGTCCTTGATGTGAAGGTGGGAAGTCAACCTGCAGAAATTGCGCGAGATCTTTATGCAGTGATGATCGACCAGGAAGAGGCCTTCAAACAGTATAAGGAGAAGATACTGAATGAAGCGAAGGGAAAATACTCAGATGATATGCTCGCTGCGATGGAAGAGGAGTTGAATTCTCCATGCACAGAGGAGATGGCTGCATTCGATAAATTCGCACAGTTCATTGAAAGCAAGGATTACGATGTGATTGTGTTTGACACAGCGCCAACAGGACATACGTTAAGACTCCTTGACCTTCCGTTCGATTATGCCAAACAGGTCGAGATGATGATCTCAACGGGTGCAGATACAGATGCTAAAGAAGTGGCCCAGAGAAGATTCAAAGAAATGATCCGGATGCTGAGAGATAAGAGCCACACGGTCTTTAGCCTTGTCCTTTACCCTGAGTCAACGCCAATCACGGAGTCATACCGGGCTATGCTCGATTTGAAGAAGGCAGGAATTGAAACACAAGTTGTGGTTGCAAATATGATCTTGCCGGAAGAGGTTTGTGTAAATGACTTTTTCAAAAATAGAAGAAAGATGCAGATGAAATACCTGAAGGAGATTAAAGAGCGGTTCAACCTCCCTGTGCTTCAGTTTCCGCTGATGGAGGCAGAATTAAAGGGACTTCAGCGATTAGGAGTTGCTGTTCAAGAGATATTAAAGGTTTGACAATCAGCATTTTACCTGACCGGCACTATCACTGAATTGAAAAGAGAGGAGATGAAATGATGGTAAAGGATCAGAAGAGGGCTTTCGTAGATTTCTATAATTGAGGAGGTGTAATATGTCACTGTTTGAAAAGATAGGTTTAATAACATGAGGAGACGATTCCGACCGGCCAACAGTTAGCTGGCGCATGCTGAAGTTTCCTGATGATACACGGGTCCGTGTTAATGGTTTGAACGATATACTGGCCGACCTTTACTCTGAAGGCAGACAGCCGAATCAGGAGACCGCCGATGAAATCTTCGATAGGCTGGAGAAAAATAATAATTATATCCCTGCCTCCGCCCGCCGGGAGTACAAAAGTGTCCTCCTTAAGGAGTTCAGGAACTATGTTGCCGGCCGAAAAGATAAAACCAAGTAAAGATTAGGAGGAGGTTAAGATGAGTAAGGTAGATGATTTCGTGAGTAGTTTTCAGAACTTATCTAAGGACGAGCAAAAAGAAGTGATGAAGAAGTTAATTCCCGAATTTTGCAAGACCGCGATGGAGGATAAATCTTTTGTTCAGGAAATGATGCATAACTGTATGGAGACGATGAAGGGAATGGATTTCCCTATGAAAGAGATGATGTCCAAGATGATGGGTAAGGTCTAATGAACCACTCCCTAAACTACGTTGGGCCATGACAGGCATAAGGTTGAATCAATCATCAACATTGATGAGCGAGGCCAAATGGTACTTCCCAGGGAGTTAAGAGAAAAAGCAAATATCCACCCAGGGGATAAATTTGCTGTGATTTGCTTTGAAAAAAAGGGCGCAATTTATTGCTTCTCTTTAGTAAAAGTTGGAGAATTAACAGAGATGGTAAAGGATTTGCTCGGTCCTGTAATGGATCCGATGGAAGGATAATAGTTTGTCTAAAAAGGAAACGAAAAGGGTTGCCTTTGTCTGCGTGGAAAATGCCAGGCGGAGTCAGATGGCACAAGGTTTTGCAGAGGCTCTCGGACAGGAAAAGGTTGAGGTCTATAGCGCAGGTTCTAAACCCTCTTCTCAGATCGATCCTCTGGTGATCGAAGTGATGAAGGAGAAAGGGATTGACCTCTCGGGTAAGCGACCGAAAGGCTTGAATGACCTTCCCTATGTCGATATGGATTATCTGGTAACAATGGGGTGTGAGGAGACCTGCCCCGCCGTCCTAACAAAAAAGATTATTGAGTGGGAAATCCCAGACCCCAAGGGAAAATCAATCGATGTTTTTCGGGAGGTCAGGGACCAAATTGAGAAGAAAGTGAAAGCCCTCCTTATCGATATGGATTGAAAAGCGATGGAAACCTGGAAAAAATGGATTATCGGTCTTGCATCCCTTTTTAGCTGGACGTTCCTCTTTTCTCCCTCTCCGATCCTGTCTCGGCAGGTGATCCCTTTTGGCCTCTGTCCAAAGTATAACCCGAGAATCATGTATCAGCTTTATCAGCCTTTTATCGATTACTTAAACGAGGCCACTCCCTACCGGTTCGAAATTAAACTATCACGCGTCTATCAGGATACAATTGACCGACTCGGAAGCGGAGAAATCATCATTGCATCCTGTGGTCCTGTATCCTATATTAAAGCAAGTGAAAAGTATCCAGTAAAACCTATCCTCCGTGCCTTGAACAAAGATGGGAAGCCTTATTATCGGGGGATTATTATTGTCCGGGAAGGTAGCGAAATTCATAATCTCAGCGACCTGAAAGGAAGGAGTTTTGCCTTTGGCCAGGCCTGGTCAACGGCAAGCCATATCCTTCCGGAATATTATCTCTCGAAGGCCAATATAAAATTGAAAGATCTGAAACATTACGATTTTCTCAGGCATCATGATTCCGTTGCGAATGCTGTTCTCAAGGGCCAATTTGATGCCGGGGCGGTAAAAGATATCGTTGCTTATAAATATCGGAAAGACGGACTTCGGTTCATTTTCATGACTGATCCTATTCCAACAGTGCCCATTGTCGTACGGGTTAATGCTCCGCAGGAGATGGTAAAATCGGTTAAAACTGCTCTTCTTAACCTGAATCTGAAAGACCCGAATTGTCAGAAAAAAATGACCCGGTGGGATGAGGAATTTAAGTATGGGTTCACAGAGGCCCTTGATTCCGACTATGACTCCATCCGAAAGATTCTTCGGGTAGTAGAAAAAGAACACGGGAATAGAGGCCAGATCAGGGAATGATAAGAATCAATCCTTTCCGCACCCTCCAGGGAAAGTTTACCCTCTTTCTTTCCATTCTCATCATAGCAACCATGTCCGCCCTGGCTTTTTGGAATATTTCGAGAGAAAAAAGGCTCTTACAGGACGCTATTGCCAGGGAAGGTAAGGCCCTCGTGGAATCGCTTGCTATCTCCTGCACCAATACCATGCTCTATGAGGAGATCGGCCTTGTTGAAGAAGGTGGATTGCTTGACAATTATATTTCAGACCTGATGCAGAGAAGAGATCTCAACATCATCTACACCATGATCCTTGATCCAAAAGGAAAAGTCATTGTCCATAACGCCATGGTTGAAGTTGGGAATTTATATCAGGATGAAATCACCCAACGTGTACTTGACTCATGGAATACACTTCTTCAATACCCATCCGATAATGTGCTTGACATTTCCACACCTCTGGCCATCTCCACCAAGCGGTGGGGGACGTTAAGGATTGGAGTCTCTCTAGAGAGCTTAAAAAAAGAGGCCTCTTCAATGGCATTGAAATACCTCCTTTATACCGGATGCTTTATCTTAATTGCTACGGGAGTCATTGCCTTTCTTTTTGGGTTCATTACCAGACCTTTAAAATCCCTTGCAATAGAAATGGATGAAACAGAACCAGGGGTAGATCCCTCTTCATTTTCTGTAACCGGTCAGGATGAAATCGGAATACTTCGAAGAAGTTACTACCGGTTACTCAAAAGGATTAAAGACGATGAAAAAGAAAGAGAAAGGACTCAGCGTAACCTTTTCCTGACGGAAAAAATGGTTGCTATCGGAAAACTGACTTCTGGGGTCGCCCATGAAATCAATAATCCCCTCGGTGGTCTCTTAAATTGTATCTATCATTTTAAAAGAGGAGACCTACCTTCTGAAAGACAAAAGGAGTACTTCCAATTGATGGAGGACGGAATTAAACGGATTCAAAAGACGGTGACCAATCTTCTTGAGTACGCACACACTCCTAACCTCGAACGGTTCCCAACCGACTTCAACTTCATCATCGAAAAATCCCTTTCCCTTCTCGATTACCAGATCCGAAAAAAGCAGATCGAGGTTGTCAAAGAAATTTCAGACAAGCTCCCCTCCATTGAGGTGGACAGAAACCAGATGTCCCAGGTCTTTGTGAATATCTTTCTAAACTCGATTCAGGCAATGGAAGGTGGAGGAGCTCTGAAGATAGGTGCAGTGATCTCAGAGGGTCGTCTTGTCGTGAAAATCTCGGATACAGGAAAAGGAATCCCGGAAGATACCCTTACAAAAGTTTTTGATCCATTCTTCACAACCAAAGGAGAAAACAAGGGCACTGGTCTCGGACTCTGGATCACCCAGGGAATTGTTGAGCGGCATGGGGGTACGATTCAACTGTCCAGTCAGGAAGGGAAAGGAACGACCGTCGAAATTCAGTTTCCGATCTATTCGAAATAGGAGAGTGTGAACATCATGGTTGACGAAACAAGAATTATGGTCATTGATGATGAACCTTTGATGAGAATCACAGTTCAGGACGCTCTGGCGGCCGATGGTTACAAGGTCACCACTGCCGAAACCGCAGAAAAGGGGTTGACTCTTCTCAGGGAGAACCCTGCGGATATTCTCATCACAGATCTCAAGCTTCCCGATATGGATGGCATTCAAGTCCTTGAGGAAGTCAAAACGATGAACCCTGATACCCAGGTAATCATGATTACAGCCTATGGTTCCATCGATTCTGCTGTGACAGCCATGAAAGCGGGAGCAAGCGATTATTTGACCAAACCCTTCGCCATGGACGAACTCCTCCTGATCATTAAAAGACTTCTTCGAATGAGACAATTGGAAGAGGAAAATATCTCTCTTCGCAAGAGGGTGGAGGAGCGGTATGGTTTAGAGGGATTGGTGGGGAAGAGTCCTCAGATGCTTAAGATCTACGACCTGATCGAGACGGTTTCACAAACCGACACCACAGTTCTCATCAATGGAGAAAGCGGAACAGGGAAAGAACTCGTGGCCAACGCGATACATTTCCGAAGTCTGAGAAAAAACGGACCTTTTATCAAAGTCAACTGTGCCGCCCTTCCGGAGACCCTGCTTGAGAGTGAACTCTTCGGTCATGAAAAGGGAGCCTTTACAGGAGCTTTGAAGCAGCGAAAGGGAAGGTTTGAGATGGCCGATGGAGGTACGCTTTTCCTTGATGAGATTGGAGATATCTCTTTCGGAGTTCAGGTGAAACTTCTTCGCGTCCTTCAGGAGAGGCAATTTGAGAGAGTGGGTGGAAACGAAACCCTCTCCGTAGACGTTCGATTGATTTGTGCTACTCAAAGGGACCTGAAAGAGGAGATTCAAAAAGGAACCTTTCGTGAAGACCTTTATTACCGTTTGAACGTTGTTCCCGTCATTCTCCCACCGTTAAGAGAAAGACGTGAGGACATTCTTCTCCTGGCAGACCATTTTGTAGACAGATTTTCTAAAAAAATGGGGAAGGAGATTGTTGGTCTCTCCAAAGATGCGAAGACCCTCCTTTTGAGATACCCGTACCCTGGGAATATTCGGGAGCTCGAAAATATGGTCGAGCGCGCCGCTGCCCTGATCAAAGGGAAAGTCATTCAGGCGGAGGACCTCCCGGAGGAGATCTGCGGCGGGGAGACCCCTGTTCGCAATATCTGCGAAAAGATCCGCGCCTCGAAACCTCTCTCCAGCGCCACGAGGTTTTTTGAAAAAGAATATATTCAGAGTGTACTGGAGAAGACGAAAGGTAAAAAAGGCCAGGCCGCAGAAATTCTGGGAATCTCAAGAAAGACCCTCTGGGAAAAGATCAAAGAGCTGAAGATTGAAATATGAAGATCAAATGTTTCTTTGCGGATTGAAATGATTAAAGGAGCCCTCCAAAGAGCTAAAGCTGTTTCTTCCCCGTGATTAATGTTACCAAACGGTAAAATTTATTTTTCTCTTTGATTTCAATGAATTGGTACTCTTCCAAGAAAATTGTTACCTTTGCGTAACAAATTTGGCCTTTCGTTACCTAATATTGTGGTCATAACTATTTAGAATCACTAAAAATATTTTGAAGTTTTGTCGGAATGAATCTTGCAGATTTTCTTATGTCTCGTAAGAATCAAAGTGTTTTGATAGATGACTCCGGAAGATGGTTCTTGGATTCACCTTCCTCCCATCTTCTGAAGTCATCTTTTTTTAAGAAATGAGGGGAAGATGAGAACTCCCCTTTTCTTTTGTATGGAAGTTTCAAATACCTAAAAATGAAGAGAAGGGACCCATGAAAAGGGTGAAAATCCCAACTCTCTTATTTATTCTCCTTGCTTTCTTGGTGGGATGTGCCGGGGTTCCTGTTCGAGAGACCGTAAAGGTTGATCTCAATTTTCCTATTGGAAGGATTGAAGGAAACCAGTTTACAGGCAATCGATTCCCATTTAAAATCTCTGTTCCACCTCACTGGAAGATGACTACTGAGTTTCCCGACTTTTTGGAAGAAATGGGTTATGGCAGACCCGGAGAAAATGAGAAGGAACCAACAGAGTTGTATTTATTCAATCCCAAGACTCATTCGAGCCTTCAAGTTGATTTTACTCCAGCCGACCAATACGTTACGTTTAGTCAGGTAAAGATCGAAGCCATGACCGGGTTGGGTGCAGGCTGCCTTGTAGACGATTTGGAGGAAGCTTACGGTAAAGACATCAAGGTGGAGATTGGACCGACTGGACCTCTTTCATTGAAAGGCGTTCAATTCGCAGCCAAGAAATATGCAACCTACACTGTTGAAGGAGTTAAAAGGGAACAGGGATGGATTTATGCCTTTAACGAGCCCTATCAAATCTTCATCCTCTATATGATCGTCGGAAATGAAGGGAATACTGATCGTCAAGACATTAAGAAGATTCTTGACTCTTTTGAAGTCACATCAATGAAATAAGCTTCGTCTAAGCCTTTTAGGAAAGGGAGGTTGTAAATGAAAAAGTTGCTATTCCTGTTGATGTTGTCATGCTCTATCATCGCGTTTGATCAAGCGAATGCGGCGTCTGCTAAGATTATTGGCAAAGTGCTGGACGTAAACGGCAAGGGTGCCGCAGGGGTCAAAGTATCCGTTGAGGGGCAGAAGATCACTGCCACCACGTCCAAAGACGGCTCCTTCAAGCTCGAAGGGGTGACCCCCGGCAACGTGTACTTATACGCCACAGCGCCTTCCAAAGCATATTTGGACGGTGAGACCCTAAAGTCCGTCTCCGTAAAGGGCGGCGCCACAGTATCCGGTGTGACGATCATCCTGTCGGGCCGTCCCAGTGCAGCCGCCACCTATGTAGGAATGAAGACTTGCTCTGGGTGTCACGATGCCAACTTGTCCAAGTCATTTGACAGCACCCCGCACGCCGCTGCTCACTCGCGCTTCGTGACGGAGGGGACAGATCACCTGATCTATAAGAACATGTGGCCGGAGCCTGATGGCAAATACCTTCCCAGAGATCCACAGGGCAAACTGCTTAAGGTACAGGACCCCCTAGACGGCAAAGGCATGGTCCATTTGGCATTGTGCACGAAAGGGAACGAATCCAACCGCCAGTATCTCTTCAAGTTTTATCCCGAACAGAAAGAAGGTGTTTCTCTGACCGAGGCCGATCTGGATTGTTCCGATAAGCCCGCTGACGCCATCTGGATTCCGGTTGCCGGCACGATAGGCGGCGAGGGCAACTGGGGTGAAGGTTACACCGACCCCAATCACAAAACCCCTGACCGCTTCCCTAATTTCGGCGAGGGGAAGCAGCGCTTCCTGGCCAGAATCCAGGATGTGCCTGTTATCGCAAAGTGGATGAAGGATAACAATGTATCTCGGAAAGGGCAAAAACAGGATTATATCTGTTTCCTTCCGACTTACATCATGCAGGACGGTACCCCCAGAGATTCGAAGGCGCTGGCTAAAGGCGAGGTTGGCTTTCCCGCGTTCTGGCAGAAATCCCCGAAGGATTGGGCAACGCCCAACAATACCCTCTCCCGAAATTGCGCCGGATGTCATGCCACAGGCGTTACGATCCAAACAAAGGACTTTCCGGGCTACAAATCTGTTGTGACCTACTGGGATTACAAAGATATGAATATCACCTGTGAGCATTGCCACGGACCGGGTTCAGAGCACGCCAAAACGTCGGATAAGACGAAAATCATCGCACCTCAATATCTGACCGCCAAGGCGGGCAACGAACTCTGCGGGCAGTGCCATGGCTCCCACGATGGGAAGAGCCAGAACCCGATGGGGATTTTCAAGCCCCCATTTGACGCGACCTACAAGGATACCCTTGGCCATGGGTTCTTCGTCCCGGGCGTGTATGATCTCGCGACATTCTATTTCAACTTCGACAAGGCTAGAGTCGACCGCGGGAGTGAATGGAAGGGGGGAACATTCATGACGTGGCCTGACCAGACCCACGGTACTGCCCACTCCATGGAGTATTCCGAATTGCGTCGGTCCGCCCATTGGAACAACAGCTCGGAAAAACTCACCTGCTATACCTGCCATGACGCCCACACCCTGGATGGAGGCCCGGCCTCGCTTAAAATCGCAGGCTATGATTTCGCAAACCCGGCCTATGCGAAAAACACTCTTTGCCTGGCATGCCATGCCACCCGCGGTCAGTTCAAGGACATCTCCAAGGCCGATGTGGCGGTGCTCCAGGTTGACGCAGGCCGCAAAGTGACCAAGGACGGAGTCCCAGTTTCAGTTAAAGCCATCGACGCCGCTTTAGCCCGCAACCGGGTCGCCAGGAGCGTGGCCAAGCATATGCAAACGGGCGCTGGAATGGGCGGGGCTCTCTATACGCCCGACGATCCGAACATGCCCGTGGGCAACTGCGCATCGTGCCATATGCCGAAGACCGGTAAGCTGCAGGATGTCAGCGTCGATGCCGAATATCACCTTGCCTTCGACAAGAACGGAAAGAGCGCCATAGCCGAGGGCAACGAAGCCTCCCACGTCTTCGATATCGTTTGGCCCGGTCAGAGCGCGATCCTCAAGAACCCTGACCCATCCAAAGGCCATGATTATGATATTATGCCGAACTCCTGTAGCAAGTGTCATGTCTTCGCCAGGATCAGTGGGGATAATGATTAAAGTCTTTCTATAGATCCGCTGGTTTTGTAGAATCTATTGCAGCGCATAGGGCCGGGAACCCCGGCCCCACTTTTTTCGCGATGTTCCAGGCACAGCACGGGAACAAAGAAGACCGCTTCCCTATTTGTTTTGCAACGCCCGTCTTTTGCGTTTGTGTGAATGTCTATAAAGCTTGAGAGGGTTCAGCAAAGGTGAATCGGTCAACGGCCTGCAGCCTCAATCTGCAACGTGCTCTCCCTCTACTATGTCCATCCGGATGAAAAGTCGATAGCTGGACCTCTTAGTATCAACATATGTAACATGAGAATGGGAATGACAGACTTTGGGGAAGGAAGAAAGCTATGTTGGGTTATTTTAGATTGTCCAAAGTATGTTTACCCAGATTGTCTCGCCTATCAATGTCCTGAGAAACCTTGCTGGGAAAACGAATACACACAGAATGAAGTATTGCTCGGTATTAAAAGAGAGTGCAAGTATTGTAAGGTTTTTAAAATTTATAATAATGATCAAGGCTGACCATTTAATTATTTGGGGTTTAAAAAATGGGGGCGGAAAAAACGTGATCTTCTTTTGGAGTTGCTTTTTCTCTTTTCTTTATGATCTAATTTGGGAGAGTGTACAGGGATGAAAAGAAGATGGCTCCTTATAGCCGTTTTACCTTTTGTGCCACTTCTATTCTTAAGTGAACTCTCCTTTCCTGTTCAGAATCCTTCCATTTCCTTGACGCTTCTCTATACAAACAACATTAATAGTGAGATCGATCCCTGCCCCGTTTGAGGACCGACAACACGTTTTGGCGGTCTGGCCAGAAGAGGAACTTGGGTCAAAGAAGTTACGGAGAAAGAGAAAGGAGTACTCCTTTTAGATGCGGGGGATCTGTTTTTCAAAAAATTCTCAGTTCCTCATCCGGAAAGTGAAAGAAAGAGATTGGAGGAAAAGGCTCATCTCATTCTGAAGAGTCTTAACCTCATGGGTTATCATGCCATCGGAATTGGAGATGATGATTTAAGCCTTGGGAAGAAATTTCTCGTAGAGCTTTCGAAAACATCCAATGTAACCTTCCTTTCTTCCAATGTGATTGATGAAGATTCCGGGAAACCGCTTTTTCAGCGTCATGTCATAAAAGAAGTGAATGGGCTGAAGATCGGGATCTTCAGCCTCCTCTCTCCAGATGTGTTTTTAGGCCTATCTGATCCAAGGAAAAAGGGATTGATCTTCCGGGACCCTGTCGAAACAGCACAGGAAATGGTTAGAGAACTTGAGCCCCAAACCGATCTCATCATCCTCCTGAGTCATCTCGGTTATCCCAAAGATGTAGAGTTAGCCCAGAAAATCTCGGGGATCCATCTCATCATAGGAGGACACACAGGGGTCGATCTGACCAATCCACCCGTAATTAGGAACACAATCATAGTGCAGAACTCATCCAAGGGGATGTATGCACGGAAACTCAATCTTACTTTCTCCAACAAAGAAGCCACTTTCTATAATGTTAAGACAAAACATACCTATGAACGTAATCTTGCCAAGCTCCGGCAGCAACTGAATTCATTGCACGCTTCGGAGGCTGAAAAAAATCAATGGCGAAGAGCCATAGAAAATATTGAACGCACCCTTCAACAATTCGAACAGAGAAATTCCTTCACCATGACTTCTTTTCCCCTCGGGGAAACTGTTAAGGATCACCCAGAGATCAAGAAAATGGTCGACGACTACAAGTCAAAATTCCCTGAAAAGAGTGAGCCCCCTGTTCATGACAGCCGGGGAACCTACAGACCCAAGCCCTGAAATCTCCTCGCTGGCTTTATTCAGTTGATTTTAGAGATCCTCAGAAATAGAATCTCACCCTTAATTCAAGCCTGTAGTCATTCTGTTTTTCGCCGAATTCGGTTTCTCTCTGTCCGACCAGAGCAGTGCCTTTGAGCCGGAACTCCCAATTGGTAAAACCGGTGTAAAGGAGTTCCGGGGATAAAGAGAGGGTTTTATCATTGAGGTTCATGATCGTTGTGATGGCGGGGGTAAAGTAAAGGATGTTAAAAGGCTCCTTCTGTGTGACCCGAAGATAGAGGTAATCTTTCATCGGATTAGGACGTCCGTAGTTGCCTTGGGTGACACTTGCTGCCTTCTTCAAGAGAGACTCATTCCTTTTTGAAAGAAACAGGTCGTAACCCTTATCGATGAAGGTAAAGTAGTCTTTCATTTCAAGGTGGCTAAATCCAGTTCCATTTCGATAGTACTCAAAAATAAATGTCGTATCTGAAGCAGTCAGGTAGCGGATTCCAAGGAGGTAATTCTTCGCATCAAATTTTGATTCGGAAATTTTTCCCAGGCTGTCGATGACCTTCTTTCTTTGATTGTTGATAAAGGCAAACTCCCCATGGATTTCGAGATTGGTGGTAATGTTTTTTGAAAAATCCATTCCTACCCGACTCGTCCGGCTCCCAGCCGTCATGGCGATGAGGTCGATGTCTGTGTCATAAAGAAGAAGGTAGAGTTTTCCAGCGAAGTTGAGCTTATTTACCTTCCCGAAATCGTCATTGATATGCTCGTATACCGGCAATATGACAGGTGTAATGGAGAGCGTTTTTAAAGGACCATTAAAGCTCTTTATGTAATCCGCCGAGGCCGCGATAAACCCTTCTAATGCAAGTTCAGGGTCATCAGGGTCTTTGCCCCTGCTGACAAAGGCTACGGGGTTAAAGGCATACCCCTTCCCCCAGAGCAAAATTTGCTTTCCGAATTTGAAGCTGAGGGAGGGAGTAGGTTTAAGGGAGAGATATCCTTCGTAGATCATCCTTTGGGGCTCATTGTGCTCCCAGCCAAGATAGGAGTAGGTCAAATCGAAATTGGTCCTGACGAAGAGACGGGCAATTCCTTTCTCATAGCTTCCTTCGATCTGGAGTTTACCATTGTATTCCTCGATGGTTTTTCCTTCATCACGTTTAAAAAATTTAAGCTTGTATAGGGAGGCATCCCTGTCCAATCCGAAAAGGACCGGCCTAAATTCCAGATAACCGCCAATGTGGTAGGGCTTCTTCTCTATTTCTGAAAGGTCGAATTTGTACTCTTCAGCAACCAAACAGAAGGGAGAGAAGAGGACGACAAGCAAGGCGGAAAAGAGAAAGTACCTTTTGATCATTAGTTCGTTCCGTCCAGGGATCGATTGGTCAAGGCTAAAGCCTTGAGTTACATAAATGACTGTAACTCAGCCCTTTAGGGCTGAATTTCCGAGAGCCGATGACAATTTCTATTTTCTTAAGGATTCGATGTTCGACATAAACGTCAAAGTAAAGACCTCATCTTTGAATTCCTTCTTCTTAATATTGGCCACGATGATGACGGATTTATAACCCTTATAGAGGGGGCTATCTGTCTCAATAACTGACGGTCTTACAGTACCACCACCAAAGTCCTTGACTTCTTTAAAATAGAGCGTTTTGATCAGCATCGAGGCCTCTGTCAGACATTCGATCTTTGTGGGCAGCTTCTTATTTTTATCAGCCCACAGCTTCAGTCTGTCGTAGGCAACGGTTTTGGTTTTTGCCTTGAGATGGAGGAGGTATTCGCCTCCCTGTTCTTCGATTTTTTCGACATTATATTCATCCGCATAATCAAGCTGCATGATATCCGAATTGTTGAAAATGCCTCCTACTACAGATTGAAGGTTCGTGATACGGACAGGCTTGCCCACATTGGGAATATAGAGCCACATGTTGTCTCCGAGACGCAAGGTGCTTCTTCCTTTCTCACTTGCTGGAGATAAAAACAGAGCCGCTACCTTATCCCTTCCTTTTTTCACCGTAAAGAGGACATATTCCTTTTTTCTCCCATCCGGTTCGATGTTGATAAGCTTTCTATACAGTTCGTAGGATTCGGGGTTGAGGTTTCTGTCGATCTGCTTCAATAGTTGGGTGCCGTCAATGGCATAGGCCGGAACGGCAATGAGCAGAGCAAACAAACAAATCAGAATTTTCTTCATATCCAACCTCTCTTTCTGTAATTCATATTTGGTTCAACGCTCGAGGCAGGGTGATTTAGCCTCCAACCTCGCACCTCAAACCTCCAACCTTTTTCTATACATGTCTTAGCGCCTTAATGGGCTCCATCCTTGAAGCCTTAAAAGCTGGCTGGAGGCTGGCGATCACTGAAATAACGATAACGATGAGAGAAACAACCAGCATATCCATCGGGGCCACCTTTGCCGAGAGGATCAATCCGGTCTGCCTTCCGAAGCTGAAAGTGATCTTGGAAAGATTGACGATGACGATGATGATCATTCCCAGAACATTTCCAGCTATAACTCCGAGCAGCCCGAGAGAAAATCCTTCTACAACGAACATGGAAAGGATCTTTCCCGGGAGAGTGCCAATGGCAGCGATCGTACCGATCTCTCGAATCCTTTCATAAACCGCCATGATCATGACATTCATAATGCTGGTCAGCACGATGGCAATCAGCATCAGTTTAATAAAGAAGGCCATGATATCGATCATCCTTGCGATGTTGTAAAAAGGAGAGAGTTTTTCCCAGGTGTGAACCTCGTAGATAGGCTTTCCCTGCTTGTTAAGCTCTCCAGAAAGAAGTCCTTCGAGTTTATCGCTGAAGCTGTGGAGACGACTGAAATCTTTTAGCCGGACGGCCACCTCGCTCACCTCCATCTCTTCCATCCTTAAGACCTCCATCGCATCTTCAATGTGGATATAGCCATCTCTCCCGCCTGGTCCGGTGATGCTTTCAAGGACGCCCGCAACCTTGAATTGTTTCCCATTCACAGAACCATCCTTGTTCGTGGCAATAATGACGACCGTATCGCCTATATTCACTTTCATGCTTTTCGACATGAGCTCAGGAATCCAGATCTCCCCTTTTTCAAGAGTTTTTTTTGTACCATTTGTAACCCTCGATGGAAGGAGGGGGACCGTCTTTAATTCCCGGTCGGGATATACTCCATTTAATCTTATATTGGTCGTTTCCACGAAGGTGCTGAACATCCCTCCGAATTTGATCCGAGGGGAAAAGGCCTCAACCTCCGGCTGCTGATTGAGAATCCCTTCCAATTTTTTATAAGCCTGCATCTTGAGGTTCAAGTTGAGAGGAAGGTTATCGATAGATGCCAAATAACCCTTCCTGTGAACCTCCAGGTGGCCTAACATCGAATCAGTCATCTGCCCGATCATCATGTTTTTGAAAGAACCGCTTATGGAAATGAAGAGAAGAACAAAAACAACCCCGATCGTGACAAGAGAAGCTGTGAGCAGTGTCCTCCGTTTATATCTCCGAAGATTTCTGATAGCAATTTTAAATAGGTTACCCATTTTTCTTTCCTCCTTTAGCCTGTTTTCCAACCAGTTCTCCATCCTCCAAAGTGTACACGATCTCCGCTTCACCCACGATCTTCTGGTCATGGGTGGAGAAGATGAAGGTAGTCCGAAACTCATTTCTCATCTTTTTCATCGACTCAAGGACCAGAAATGCGGTCTTATGATCGAGGTTGGCTGTCGGCTCGTCGGCTAAGACCAGTTTGGGATTTGTCACCAGGGCCCTCGCAATGGCCACCCTCTGTTTCTGGCCACCGGAGATCTGGTCAGGGTACTTGTCCTTCTGATCAGCCATCCCGACCGCCTCCAGAAGTGCATTGATCCTCTTTTTCCTTTCTCCTCCGGGAACATTCTGGACCATCAGAAGGGGGTATTCGATATTTTCATAAACCGTAAGAACAGGGATAAGATTGAAGTCCTGAAAGATGAACCCAATGTTATTTCCCCGGAATGAAGCGCTTTGCTTCCGGTCAAGGTGGAGGACATCGGTGTCTGCAACCATCAATCTCCCCTCTGTGGGTTTATCGAGGCACCCGATCAAATTGAGAAGGGTCGTCTTTCCGCTTCCCGAAGGGCCGACAAAGGAGACAAAAGAGGCGGGTTCGATTTCAAAACTCACCTCATTCAATGCTCTGATCGCAATCTCCCCTGCCGTGTAGTCTTTGCTTACCTTTGTAGCCACGACACTGTAAACCTTGGTAATATTCTCTGCCACTACAAGTCCCATGATTTTCTCCTTTCTTTATCTACAAAGTAAAGGTACCGTCTAACGGTCAGGGTAACGATGCCCGTATCGTCATTAGGTTACGTCCTTCGGTTTAATAAGTTCACGTTACCCTTTGCCCCTAAACGAAACGGGCTTCGTAACCGTAACCTTGACCGACACACCCGATGATATCCTTATTTCCCTAAATATCTCTCCAAGACATTATCCGGAGTTGACCCAACGATGATATCCCCATTGACGATCTTTGTGGGAGTCGATGTCAATCGCAATCGATTTGCCAAAGCCATATCCTCAAGGACTCTATTTCTCGCCCTGCCTGCCTCAAGAGTGGACTGAAAGATTTTGAGATCGTACCCTTTCCCTTTAAGGAGCTGCTCAACCCTCTGCTTCACAGCCCCTTTCTCAAGATTGGCAATATTTTGACCTTCTTTAGTAAAAAAGAAATCATGAACAATCCAGAAAGCCTCATTGCTCACTTCTTGGGCTGCGGCTGCCATCTCAGAAAGTTCAAAGGTCTTTCCCTGGGGCTGAAATGGGAAATGTTTAAATATGTACTTAAAATCTTGCGGATATCGCTTCATAAGTCCAATGAACTTTGACCATGAATCCATGCAGTAGGGGCACTGGAAATTCGAAAACTCGACAATCGTGACCTTTGCCCCTTTCGAACCGATAAAGGGAGATTTATCAACGTCTAAAATGGTCATGTCGATCTTTTTAGGCCTGGGAGGACCCGCCTCTTTCGTGGTTACATTCTCTCCTTTAATGAAGAGGTTGCCGATGATCACTTTTTCACTAGCCTTATCCACATAAATGACGACCGGCACTTCCTTATCCGGAAAAACAAGGAGTAATTTGACTGAATAAAAGTCCGGAATCGGACTTTCCTTCTTTTCTAAAAATCTGACTTCTGCCCCCGGCGGAAGCCGTATCTGAGTTCTGAAAGTATGGATGGCCATTTCCCCAATCTTGTCTTCCTGTGAAAAACTCGGATAAGGAAAAAAGAAAATTGATAACAGCAAACAGATTCCACCAATAAGACATTTCTTGAGCATCTCTTCCTCCTCTGAAGATTTTCTCATCTTGCTTTCTCTCTGAAGCAAAGCAAACTTTGTCAAGAACTCGGTTCTGCGAAGCTTTGGGTCGCCCAGGCGATTCGCTTTTCCGGGGAAACAAAGATTTCGTCAGGAGCCCTGTCGATCATTTCAAGGCGCTCCAGCAAGCCCTTCCGGTTCGCTATCTGAATCTGGAGGCCGGGCCGGGCGTTCAATTCGAGAAGAAGGGGACCGTCATTCTTATCGATCACCAAATCGGCACCCAGATAGCCCAGGCCCGTCATCTCTGTGGATTGTGCAGCTATCAGAAGCATCTTTTCCCAGAAGGGAACTCCAATGTCTCTCAATAACTCTCCTGTATCGGGATGATGCGTGATGGCCCCCGAACGTCTCACTCCATCCATGGTCTTCCCTCTTCCTATGTCGATCCCCACCCCCACAGCGCCACGGTGAAGATTGGCTTTACCATCGGATTGCCTCGTGGGCAGCCGAACCATGGCCATAGCTGGGATGCCGCGATAAACAATGATACGAACATCAGGAACGCCCTCGTAAGTTACGTTGCCAAACACCTGATCCGGATGAATCAGACCCTCTATAATAGCTTTGTCTTCGAGCCCTTCAAGAGAGTAAATCCCTGAGAGGATGTCTGAAATGTGGTAGCGGATTTCCTCTCTTGAAATTATCTTCCCACTCTGTGTCACGAACTTTCCATCTCTGCGATCTGTAATAAGAAGGATTCCGCTTCCCCCGCCTCCTCTTGCCGGTTTTAATACGAATTCCTGTCGGTCAGCGAGAGCCCTGTCAAATCCAGCGATATCCCCGTGATGCGAAACCACATGATAAAGCGGAGGGGTTGGAATTCCGTGTTTTAAAGATAGTTGTTTGGTCAGTAGCTTATCATCCACAAGGGGAAACCCGCTACGTCGATTATATCCCATGATATATTGTCTGTTCCTGCGATTCATGCCGAGGACTCCGGCCTTCCGAAGAGAGAGGAATTGTCTGAGGATCATGATTTTTCCCCCAAGACTTTGAATCGCAAAATTTCCGAAAGTCGATAACCACTGTAATTTCCCAAGAGAAGCAATAAACCCATGATGGCAAACAGAAGCTCAGGATAAACGAAGAAGGTAAGCTGAAGAGGGTCGATTTGAATGATTTTGTAAGTAATGGCGGCGACAGCGGCGCTTCCTGCGGCCGTTCGGAGCGCCTGAAATGCCCCAGATTCTTCAATAAGGATGAAGAAGCGCTCGATGGTCATGGAGAGAATCACAAAGGGGAGGAGTCCAATAGCCATGAATTCCCGAACGCCGAATTTGCTTCCAATCAAGGCGAAAACGGTAAAAGCCAGGATGACGAAGGTGATCAGGAAGGAGAGACGGGGAACCAGTAGAAGATGGAGCCGATCGATTCCACGACGGAGCAGATACCCTATTAATACAACCCCTGCAAAGATGCCCAACCCGTAGGAGAGTCCTGTACTCCTAAAAGCCAACGCCATGAGAACCGGCATAAAAATCCCGAAGGTAGGAAACCCGACGATATTTCGAAGCACAGAAATCATCAGGACGCCAATCGGAACCAACAGGAGGATGCGAAATATCTCCTGAAATTGATTCGGTATGGCAAAAAGGGACCATCGATCAAGAAATCGACCGGATCGGTAGATCCGTTCGAAGTGGGCTCGCCACTGACTAAGTGTCTGTTTACCGAGGTCCCAGCGAACCTCTTGAAGTTTGCCTCCTGAAATCCTGACGAGAGGGGTATCACCGATCATTAATGGAAGAAGGCAGACCGATTCAGAGTAAAAATCGCCTGTTTCAGGCTGAATGTGCTCCCACTTTTGACCTGTCCATACGGCAATCCATCGGTCGGGTTGGGTTGCAACGCTTTCCGCAAGGACAAACCCTTGAACCTTCCGAACCGGAAAGTCTGCCAACCGGAGAAGAATCAGAAGCGCTCCTTCGGCGCCGTACTTTTTCTGAATGGCTGACCACTGTTTCAAATCATTATCGTCGGGTGGCGGTTCCTCCCAGATCCCCTTTGCCGTTGCTGCAATGGTCTTTAATTTTTCGGGAGCCTTAAGAGATGCATATCTTTCGATTAGTCGCTTTGCAAGAATTTGCTCGGACTTATCCGCAATAATGGCTGGAAAGGATTCGGGGCCAGGAGGTTTCGGTTTTCGTAGTCGCTTCGGATTCAAAAGAACCGTTGCGCGGTAGCTCAAAACTCTTCCCTCAGGCTCCCCCGACCAAACGCCAATCTGGTTCAAACCCTCGGGCATGATATTAAATTGGAGCGTCCCAGATAGGTCCCTCTGTTCAATCACGGTCTGCCCGGATCGGCTCTCGGGAAGGCCTGCCCTAATTTCTATCTCTTTTCCATTCCCACCCGCTGGTTCAAAAAAAATCTCCATCGTAAGCCCCCAGGCTTTCACAGGGGAAGTAGGAAGCAAGGGATAGCCAAGCCGCAAGACCCGGTAGCCGATCAGAGAAAGGGGGATGAGGAAAAAGAAAACTGCAAGCCATAAAGCAGGACGCTTCATTGTGAGACTCCTTCCAAACATTTCACGGACAACATTCTCTCCTCAGCGCAATCAACAATAAAACCCTGGTTGAGGACATTGCGTCCTAAGATTAGAGGGTACTCGAGATGGGAGCGGTCGTTCAGGTTGACCCACACGCACATGCGCCTTGACCCCACACACAACTCCATTTCCACGACTGGCCTACGCCGCCGGGAATCCGAAGATCGAACTTTACAGTATCGGATGACGGGAAGGCTGATCAGGGTATTTCCGTATTTCTCCGGGAGCCTAAATTGAGCAACTTTATTCTTGATGGTCAAATCACGGACATCCAAAGAGGTCATGCCCGCCCCCGTATCGATACGAGCCGGTAGCTTTACCCCCCATGGGAAAAGAACAACCTCCTCCACCGCGCCAATGACCATCTTGGTCTTGTCTTCGGCATGAAGGGGTGTGAATGGTAGAATGGCGATAATAAATGGCAGTATCAGAAAAATCATTTTAGTGACTCGTCGTCCTGGGAAATATGTGAAACGTCCTCTGGCTGAATTCATGATTTATTTCCTTTCGACTTCTGGGTGCCGGATTTCTGCCTCATAATCGGCCGTTTATTCTTTCCAGACTTCTTGACAGTGGGGCCGACCATTGGTGCAAAGGTAGGCGCGACCATTGGTTGGGTTTTTAGAATAGCCACGGTGGCCCCGAGGATGAAACCGACGAGAAGAGAAACAAAGGAGATCATGATTACATCCCCCTTGCTGACTCCCCCATCTTTATGAATTTCGACCTTTGAAGGTTCTTTAGTCGTCCTCATGGGGAAGGCCTCCTTTTTCTCCGAACAACCTTTTTAAGAGATTTTCGGCTCTCCTCTGGACAAAATGGGCATGGAAGATGCTGAAGATGGCAAAAGGAGGATAGAGGATGACAACAATCTGAAACAGATAGAGGAGAGCTCCTGTTTTTGAATACTCTCCAAAGAGACTGAATATGCCGTAAAATCCAAACAAGACTGGCATAAAGGTCCCCATATATTTTCCGATCATCTTGATTTCGTGATTCTTCCGGTTAAAATACCTGATGCCCATATCATCCAGCGTCCAGAAAGTGGACAGGAGGAGGGAGACGAAAACCGTGATCCCGGTGACGATTAAGAATCGTCCGAACTGAAACTGCCCTTTTGGAATCAATAGGGAGGCTGTGGCCGTTTCGCCTGTCAACACCTGAAGGACCGAGAGGAGTTTTATTCCGAACAGTAGGCCGATGCCAATTCCCTGAAAGGGGCGAAGGAGCCAGTGCTTCACGGGGTGAATTACGAGATCCTGCTTCTCCTTCACTTGCAAAAAGGCTTCATTTTTCCTCTGGACTGCCCTGCCAAGACCCTCAAAGATAGGAAATAACAGATAAAGAGGAAGGCAAAGGAGAAGCGTGATCCGAGAGAACCTGAGGAGCCCCTTGTAGATTGCCTCGGACCCTTTAAGGAACGTGAAGTCTCCTAAAATGATGGAGAGGGAAATTGTAAGAGTTAAGACCACAACAGCGTGGCCTATTTCCTTGGACCAGCGGCGAAATCTATTTGGGGAAATCTGTGAGGTCATTTCCATTATTTTATCCTTTTTACCATTGAATATCCAAAAAAATCCATTCTGTAACTCAGGGCTTCAGCCCTGATTATTCAGCCCTGAAGGGCTGAGTTACGGGGTATAGAGGGCGTCGCACACCTGTAACTTGGGCATTACAATTAAATGCACCATGGTTTTCAATGACCTGGAAAACATGGCCTAATTCATCCAGATATCCACGGCATCTCTCACATTGAGAAAGGTGTTTTTGAAGCGTAATAACTTTTTTCCTTCCTAACTCCTGATGTAAAAAAGGGATTACCGATTCTTCGTATCTTCGACACGGATTCATTTTTCTCCTCCTCTATTTGGGCTTATCAGAACGAACGGCCTCGGCGGATACCTCTGGTATTGGTTCAGCTTGCCGGAGGTCACTTCCGCAGAATGGACAGAAGGACCTTCTTTCCTCTTTTGAAACGGTGAACCCCTTTGTGCGAAAAAGGAAATTGAAAATCAGGAATCCAGCGGCAAACATGACCGCCAGCGTCAGGAAGGGAAAGAAAGGAAAGAGCCTTGGGCCAAAATGGTAATATCTCCAGCCTATAGAAGGATGAAATGGCCAGAAAGGAGGCGCGAAGTAATGGAAAAATATCAAGAAGAGAATAGCTATCCCTACAAAAAAGAATCCCCAACGCATCACATTTTTCATCGATTGTTCCTCCTTCACAAGTGTATTTTCTATTTACCAGCGTGGTCCCCTTCGTGGGCCTCTGCCAATTCCCATCCCTGTTCCGTATCCCGTTCCCATTTCCAGTAAACAATCCTGAGGAAGTCGTTCCAATTGCTCTCTCGTCAATATGGATCGGGCCTTCATCTGGTATGAAAAAGAGAGGGTTTCAAGTTCCGTTTGAAGAGCAAGCAATTTCTTATGACGTTCCATTATATCCTGGGGTTTGATACTTTTGTCTAAGACATAACATTGCAACTCAATTCTTAATGTCATAAGTTCCCTATATTTGGGCGCTAATTCTTCCTGGTAGGCGCGCTGAAGGTTTTCGAGCGCTTTCATCTGCTCTTCCGTAAGGGCAAAGGAAGATGATTTCCAGCATCGTCCCTGACTGTCCATCCTCAAGCTTGGCCTATCCAATTCAGGAAACCGGTCCTGGGCTTCTGAAAACTGAATGCCGAGTAAAGTGAGTATGAGCATAATAAAGATTCCGCGCTGCAATGATGAATATCCTCTGTTCCCTTTACCCTTTTGTATATTCTGATTGTTACTCTTCCCCGTTCTTGTAAGGACTTCCAGTAAAGCGATGAGTTCATCCCACACAATTGGTTTCGAAAAGAATCCATGCACCCCCTCCTCTTTTGCCTTGAGCTTAATTTCCTCGATCGCACAACCGGTCACTAAGATGGTTAATATTTCCGGATGGATTTTCCTGGCTTCCCTGATCAACTCAAGTCCATCCATTTCTTGCATCCGGAGGTCGGTGATCAGGATTCCGAAAGATTCCTCTTGTAACTTGATAACCGCCTCTTCTGCCGTTGCGCAGGAATAAGTCTCATAATGGTAACTTTCAAGAATCTTCTCCATGGCCCCTCTGGAGAAAAAATCATCCTCTACAATGAGAATCTTTTTGGATTTCATTTTTCTTCTCCTGGATTAGAGGGGGGGCGAAAAATATCGCCCCCCCTCTCCGACTACCAGCGGCCTCCACGGCCCATCTTCCCCATCCTGGGGCCAAAGCCTGAACCATAGGTGGCTAACTGGGCTTGCTGTTCCGGAGTGAGCAGCTTACTGATTTCGAGCCTAAAATTCGTTCCCTTTTCCTGGAGTTTGGTCTGGAGATTCAGAATCTCCTTCTGCTTTGCTGTGATGGCAGCCTGGTCAGGATTGGGAGTTAGCCAGAGACTCCGAAGCTCTGTGCTCTTTTTGAATAGCTCCTCCTGAAGCGGTGCGATCTCATCCATGTGGGCCTTCTGCAAAGCCTGAATCTTCGAAGATTGCTCCGCCGTCAGATTGGGAATGGCAGGGGTACCATATCCGGGTCCCATACCATAGCCTCGGCCAGGCCCCCAGGCCAGCGCTGCTGATGTCATCAGGGCCAAAGCCAACGTCAAACTCAACGCAATGATTGTGGTCTTTTTCATTGAAATTCACCTCCTTTCTTCGCAGTTTCAGCATCCTCAGTGTGACTTTCTTGACCTCTGAGGAGAAAATAGTTGAGAGAATTTCTTGCGTAGTAATTTTGCGAATGAGATGAATTAAATGGACGAGTTATTTTGGATAGGAATTAACAGCGAAGAGGTAATGGGCTTAGGAGACTATTTGAAGTGATCGCGTGAGAGTTCAAAACCTCGAAACCGGGTAAATCAATGGATGTGCCAACAAAGAGCGTTGAAGGTAGATCTGCAATCCCGTGGTCTTCTTGAGAGATGATGGAATTGAAAGGACAGGGATTGCATGTCAGCGCTTGCTTACCTTGAGAAAAAGGACAACCAGCCCCAATTTTTTGAACCATGTTTAGCGGGGTCATACCGAGCAGAATCGGTATGAGTAGGATAGCAGTAACGGAGAATATGATTTTTGACCTATTAGACATCGAAGATCCTCAAAATTGAGTTTGAATTTGCCTATATGAAAAGCAACATCTGTGCCAAGGGTTCCTGGAATGTTCTAAATAGGGGGAATCTCTTATGATTACAACCTGTTATAAGTAATTTCTAAGACCGGTTTTGAGGGAATGGTTGGGAGTTACTCGACGAAGATGTCGACTAAAGAAGATGGCGAATATAAATTTTGTTTTTGGTATCGGGTGGTTAGAAAGCTTTCGACAAATTCTTTATTAAAAGACAAAACCGTCGAATCCAGAAAATTGCCTTACCCTCTTTAGGCCTGTTTTTTACGGCTTGCCTCCTACAATTTGAATACCGAACAGCCTCATTCCCTTCTCACTCTTCATGGAGATAGTTGCGGGAGGAGTGATGACCAAAGAATGAGGTTTAACTTGATTGGAGACCTCGTTAACGACGATGACCCCCTCCCCCTGAAGAATACAAAAAAGCACATTCATTGCCATATTGCAGGGTGGAATCTCCCCTCCGGCTTCCAACTGGATCAATCTGACTTTAAAGACTCCGGACTGGAAAAGGACATTCTTATCTCTTTCTTCAAAGGGATAGACATTTGAATCATTGAGATCGAAGATTTCCATCGGTCATATCTCCTAATTTGAGTCATGCGGTTTTGTGGATCGAGAAAGATATAAGGCTTCAGCCCAATCTTTTTTTCAAAACCTTGACACTCATCCAATAGAGGGCCAATGAAAATGCGGCTAAGACAAAAATAGAAACCCAATAAGGAACGATGTTACGGGGAATGAGCAGGGAATTCCGCAAAGATTCTGCGCTATAAGTTAATGGAAGTAGGTAAGAGATCACGCGAACTGGCAGGGGGAGGGTTTCGATGGGAATGAAGACACCGCTCAGAAAGATCATGGGAAAGCGGAAGAGATTGGCCAGGGTTTGAGCTTCGAAGACCTCCTTCACTGCAACGGATATGAAGCCACCCAGCGCTGAGAAGGCCATCGATGATAAGACGAGGGAAGGGACCAAACGAATCAGATCGAAATTTGGAAAAGAAAAGACGAAAAGCGAGGCGATCAGCACAGCACAGGCAACGATGAAACCAAAGAACGCCCCCCCAATTATTTTCCCCATCAGCACCCCTGCGAGCGAAACCGGCGCCAGAAGCAGACGTTCGAAAGAACCTAACCTTCGCTCAAAAGTGATGACCACAGCCTCCATAGAGGTTGACCCGAAAAGGATCGTCATTCCCAGAAGACCGGGAATGAGATCAATCATCTTTGTGGGATTTCTCAGGTAAAAGGCAAGCGCCATCGCCATAGGAAAAATGATCCCCCAAGAGATATTGGGCGGTTTAAAATAATAGCTCTTGATGTCTTTAAGACTGATAAAATAGATCGCCTTCAATTCCTTTGAGATCATCACCCTTTTTTCCCCTCCTTTTCCATCATCATAATCTCCCTGTCCAATCCCGTAATCTTCACAAAGGCATCTTCCAGGGTTGGCTGGAGCGTGTTTACGGATGTAACCGAGACTCCCCTCTCCTGAAGGTATTGGAGGAAAGACCCCCAAGGAGGACCCCCTTTAAATCCTATAACGAAGCGGCCCTGACGCCGGCTTACGGTATCAACACCATCGAACGCTTTAATCGAATCGAGTAAGTCTGGAAGGTTTGGATTTTCCATCCCCAACTCGACCATCGATTTTTCCTGTACGGACTTCTTCAATGCCTCCGGGGTATCAACAGCAATAATTTTCCCTTTCACAATGACAGCAATCCGATGGCAGAGAAGATTTGCTTCTTCAATGTTATGGGTGGTCAGGAAAATGGTCGTTCCGCGTTGGTTGAACTGCCTGATCATTGTTCTTAGATTCCGAGAGTTCACGACATCAAGACCACTGGTCGGTTCATCCAAGAAGATGAGTGGGGGATCGTGGACCAAGGCGGCGGCAATGGTGAGGTTCCGTTTCATGCCTTTTGAAAGTGCGGAGAAAAGAGCATCTTTCTTCCCTTCCAATCGGATGAGCTGAATCAGTTCCTCGGCCCTTTTCCCGAGATGGCTTTTAGGGACTCCGTAGAGTTGCCCCATGAAGACGAGATTTTCGAAACTCGTCAATTCCTCATAGAGGTTTGAGATTTCAGGGACCACTCCAATTCGGCGCTTTACCTCAACGGTTTCCTTCTGGATATCGAAACCCATGATATTGGCTTTTCCATCGGAAGGGGTGATCAAGCCGCAGAGCATTCGAATGGTCGTTGTCTTTCCAGCGCCATTCGGGCCGAGGAATCCAAAAATTTCACCTCTCCGGACCTGAAAGTGAATGTGATCGACAGCCAGAAAGCTGTTGTAATACTTGGTAAGACCCTCAACAGTGAGAGCTGATTTATTTTCCAATGTTCTCCTCATTAAGATTGGAGAAAGGGGTTGCCCTTTCTCCAATCCGGTACAAACTACTTTTGAATCTTTTTTATCCTTGCCTCCACCCGGGAAATCTCGTCTTCGAGATCCCTTTTGTAACTTTCCAGCATTTCCTTCTCCTCTTCAGGAGTGCGATGATGGTGGCCATAGGGCATACAGCAACCGCCAGAGAAATCGTGCCCCATGGGTGAATGATGCCCCCATTTTGGTTCGCAACACATGGTAATCACCTCCTTTCATTTCTCTGACTCTTTTCATAATGACTTTGGTAATGCTTTAAGAATTGTTCGAGTGCCTCCTTCCTTTTTCTCAGGGTGATTGCCCATCCATGCAAAATCTCCTCTCCTTGAGGTGTAATCCGATATATTCTTTTTGCAGGACCAGCCCCTTTAGTGTCCCATTTTGATTTCACCCATCCTTCTTTTTCCATGGCCCGGAGATTTCGATAAACCGCCCCAACATCGGGGGGGCTGTTGTGGAATCGAAACTCGCCTATTTTTTCTATAAGCTCATATCCATAGGAATCCTTCCCTTTGAGGACAAGAAGAATAAAAGGCTGAAGAAGTCTCGGAACTCTCTGTTCCGAGCATCCGCAGGCATTAGGATTGAAATTTACTTCGTGACAGTTCTTACGATTAGGGTTACACATGTTTTTGTTTTATATATGTTTAAAACATATATATAGAATTTTGTCAAGCGGATTGCGCCTGCCTGCCGGCAGGCGTAGAGCATAGACTTAGAACCAACATCCCCTCCAACCACAAATAGAACAGTCGCAACTCCAGCAATTCTCGGTGAAAATACAGCGAGATTCTTCAGTCGCTAGGGCTCCTTCAGAATGACATTACGAAAGTCCCCAGTTGTCATTCTGA
>PEUO01000177.1:3568-5275 GCA_002780715.1 Deltaproteobacteria bacterium CG03_land_8_20_14_0_80_45_14 | reverse complement strand
TTTCTAAAATGAATTTAACGTAGTAGTACTAATTTCTTGATAATTAAGGAATGTCTTTTTTTACAGGTATCCATCATTTTTGTCAAGACAATTCCACTCCTATCTTCCCAAAGAGATGTAGCCAGTATATCGTGAAAGCTTTCCATCTTTGATGATAAAGATTCTGGATTCCACACTGGGACGATGATCCTTAGCCGTAATAGTCAGAGGTGGAATAAGACCCCCTAAAACGAAATCTCTAAACCCTTCCAGGGAGGCCTTCACCCTTTCACGAGAAAGCCTTTGTTCCGGAAGTGATCTTCCCAGGGCTTCTGCGATCACCTGTACGGTTGCCCACCCTTCAACATAAGAAAGTGTATGAGAATCATAGGGGTGCCATTTCTGGTGAGCCTCTTTTATCCCAGCCATCCCTGGGATATCTTCTCCAAAAGGAGAGATGGGTTGCACTCCAAAAATTCCATCGAAGGGCGTCAGATTTTCGTCAAAAGCCCTCTTGTTGCAAATCCATTTGGTCTTGAGACCCATTTTCTTGATTTCCTCCAGCAGGGAAGAGGCTTCCTTGGAAGTAAGGCTCAGGTAGGCGAAATCGGGGTTGTATGCATTGATCGTGGCGAGGAGAGGAGGGATGTGCTTCGCCATGTTGGATACATCAGTGATCCAGACATCCGGTCCAATGTTAATTCCCAAGGCTCTTGCATATTCCTTCGTTTCATCTAAAAAATGACGGCCAGAGTGGTCAGAGGATCCGATAAAGATGACTTTAGGTTTTCTCACTTTGATTCCAGATTTATCTGAAATGAAATTCATCGCTATTTTTGCTAAATCGAGAGGGGTCGGAGTGATTGAAAAAGCATATGGGTATTTGGATACGTTGGCAAATTGAGAAGGTAAGGAGCCGATGAAAGTAGGGATTCGGTCGTAGTGAAAATGAGGAACCATAGAGAGGGCTGTCTCAGTAGAATACATGTAGAGGAGCAGGATACGATCTGCTTCATTCAATTTTCGGTAAGCTGCCATGGTCTCAGCGGGTTGGTCGGTGTCGTCAATCAGGATGATTTCTAGTTTCCTTCCAGAGATTCCCTCTCTTTGATTGAGCCATTTCGCCGCATCCGACATTCCTTTGGCGCATTCCTTTCCTGAATCTCCCCATCGACCGGAGTAAGGGATCAAAGCTCCAACCTTGAGAGACGGTTGGCAGAGAGCAATGCATGGAAATATCGTGAGGAAGACGATAACGAGGATCAAGATGGAGAACTTTCTCATAATCGAATTTTCCCAAGGCTATCAGAATATCAGGATATCAGGCAGTAGGAATCAGAATAGCAGGGCATCGGGCTGAAGACTTTTCCTGATATTCTGGTTCTCTGATACCCTTCATCCTGGTTCCCTGATGACCTGATACTCTAAATATTTATATATTGGATGTATAGAGTACAGCTAAAATTCTTGTCATCTTGTCTTGATGGCATTGAACCCGATGAGGAATGTTGGAATCATAATATATCGAATCCCCTGGATAAAGGACATCCGTATGATTTCCCAAAATGACCTCCATTTCACCTTCGAGGACAAAGATAAATTCCTCGCCGTCATGAACCGAAGTCTTGGAAGCTTTAACGGTGGCTGGTTCCAGAGTCACGATGAAAGGTTCCATATGGCGGTTTTTCTTCTCAAACCCTAAAGACTCGTATGAATAACCATACTTGA
>PEUO01000177.1:537-3561 GCA_002780715.1 Deltaproteobacteria bacterium CG03_land_8_20_14_0_80_45_14 | reverse complement strand
CAATCGCAAAAGGTTCTCCCTCTGTTTCACCCCAAAAGTCGCCCACTCTGACACCCAATGCTTTGGCCAGCTTGATAATCGTTCCAAGGGATGGGGAAATAAGGTGGTTTTCCATCTGGGAGAGCAACGCTGTCGAAAATCCAGTTAAGTCTGCCAATTCTTTCAGTGAAAGGCCTTTCTGCTCTCTCAAAGCCTTAACCTTTTCTCCAACACGGATCTCTTCAAAATCCCTTTCTTCTTCCATGGCACCCCCTTTAATTTTTCACGTGCGAGTCAACGGTTTTCGGACACGCGACACGGACACGGTCACGTCATCTTCCTAACAAATTCAGCTCCTAGTTGAATGGCCTTGATATTGGATGGAATGAGATGATGATAACGTTGATCCAGTACCTTTTCTAAGGACCCAAATAGAGAACTCATCTGAACCAATTTTGTTTTTCCATTAAAAGCGCCTAATGCCACCATATTCGCGAGTTTTGGATTTCCATTATCAATCGCAATCTCATTGACAGGGATGGAAAGAATTTCGATGTCTTTCCGATATGTCTCTTTGGGCTCAATGAGAGTAGAATTGATGAACAAAAGTCCTTCGGGCAGAACAAGTGGTTCATATTTTATCAAAGAAGGCAAATTCATTACAATAGCAGCATGGGGGCTTCCCACAACAGGGGAGCCGATCTGGCGAGAAGAGATCACGACAGTGCAATTAGCCGTCCCGCCTCTCATCTCGACTCCGTAAACAGGGAGGTAAGTGACGTGTTTGCCTTCCATCATGGCGGCATAGGCGAGAAGGTTTCCGATGACCAATACTCCCTGTCCTCCAAATCCAGCCATAATGATATCGTAATAGAAGGGATCGCTATCCATATAGCCTTTACCTCAACCCTCTCGAAAAACTTTTCTCTGTCTCCCTGAACTGGTTTCAGGGTCTCGGCTCTTTGTTTCCTGAGATGGTGAGCCAAGATTACCATGAAGAGATTCTGAACCAAGTTCAGAATGACACCTCAGGGTTTATTATGAGGTTCGATATTTTTAAATTTTTAATTTTGCATTGCTAATTTTGCAATTTGCATTGATTCTTTTATAGGTAGTCTGCCATTTTTCGTTCTTTTAAAATGCCTAATGGGAAGTAAGGAATCATCTCCTCTTCGACCCGGCGATTAGCCTCTAAAGCGGTCATCCCCCAATTGGTGGGACAAGCCAATAATACCTCGACAAAAGAAAAACCCATTTCTTCAATCTGCATCTGAAAAGCCTTACGAATAGCTCTCTTGGCTTTCATCAAATTCGCAGGATTGTTGACTGCCACTCTTGCCACGAAAGCGCTTCCTTCTAAGGTTGCCAGCATCTCGGCCATTCGGATGGGATATCCATCATAGGTGAAGTCTCTTCCGTAGGGGCTTGTGGTTGTTTTTTGTCCAAGAAGCGTTGTGGGCGCCATCTGACCTCCGGTCATCCCGTAGATCCCATTGTTGGCAAAGATGATCGTGATATTTTCACCCCGATTGGCTGTATGAATGCCCTCTGCGATACCAATGGCTGCCAAATCCCCGTCTCCCTGATAGGTGAAAACGATTCGGTCTTTCTTAGCGCGTTTCACTCCAGACGCCACAGCTGAAGCCCTTCCATGAGGCGCCTCTAAGACATCCACATTGAAATAATCGTACATAAAAACAGAGCAGCCCACGGAGGCGACTCCAATTGTTTTTTCCCTGATCTTAAAATAGTCAATGGCCTCTGCCACCAACCGATGGGCGATGCCGTGGTGACATCCAGGGCAAAAGTGGAATGGAATATCAATCAGACATTCTGGACGTTTGAAGACTAATTCCATATTTACTCCCGTCAACCCTAAAGGGTTGAGTTACGTAATTGTAACTCAGGGCTTTAGCCCTGACCCAGACGATAGTATTTCTTGATTTCCTCCAATACTTCTTCCGGAGAAGGGAGAGAGCCTGGAGGCCTTCCATAAAAATAGACTTGGGCATCCCGGGCCGCCGAAAGTTTCACATCCTCCACCATCTGCCCTGTATTTAATTCGACAGTCAAAAATAGTTTAACCCGCTGTGAGAGGTCGTAAAAAGCCGTTTCTGGAAAGGGGAAGAGGGTGATGGGCCTGAGGAGTCCCACTTTCATTCCTTCCTCCTTCGCCAACTCGACAGAAGTTTTTGATACCCTGGCCATACTCCCAAAGGCGGCAACAATTAATTTGGCATCCTCAGTAAAAAAACTTTCGAAACGGACTTCCTCTTTTTTCATCTGCTCATATTTTTGATGAAGTTTCCAATTATGTTCTGAAAGTTCACCGTCCTGGAGATAGAGGGATTTGAGTCGGTTCGGTTTTCTCCCCTTTGCTCCGGTCAAGGCCCAGTCCTTTGGGGGGAGGTCCATCTTCGAGCGCTTTCTCCGGACGAGGGGTTCTTTCATCTGTCCGATCAGAGCGTCTCCCAGAATCATGGCGGGATTTCGGTATTTGTCGGACAGGTCAAAGGCAAGACAAGTCAAGTCATACATTTCTTGAACCGAGGAAGGAGCAAGAACGATCGTTCGATAATCTCCATGTCCTCCGCCACGGGTCGCTTGAAAATAGTCTCCCTGAGAAGGAGAGATCCCACCCAGTCCTGGTCCACTCCTCGAGATATTAACGATCAGACCTGGAAGTTCACTTCCTGCCATATAGGAGATTCCCTCTTGCATTAGGGAGATTCCAGGGCTCGAGGAAGAGGTCATGGCCCTTGCTCCGGTCGCTGAAGCCCCTAAGAGTAAATTGATTGAAGCGATCTCACTTTCTGCCTGGATGAACACCCCACCCAATGCAGGAAGATGTTTGGAAAGATATTCCGGGATGTCATTCTGAGGAGTGATGGGATATCCGAAATAGAGGAGACATCCCGAATCAATGGCAGCCATGGCAATGGCTTCATTACCTTTTGCCAGCATTTTTTCAAATTCTTGATCCATACAATTTTAAGCCTTTTTCTTCCGAATTACATTTTGCATTTTACAATTTACAATTTTCAA
>PEUO01000177.1:0-526 GCA_002780715.1 Deltaproteobacteria bacterium CG03_land_8_20_14_0_80_45_14 | reverse complement strand
AGCTACCTCCATACGCGAATGGCCACATCGGGACAGATCTCCCCGCAGATGGCACATCCCGTGCATTGTTCATTGGCATCCCAAACCACATAAAAATATCCCTGATGATTAATTTCTTCTCCAATCCGAATCAGGGTCTTCGGGCAGGCAATCGTACAAAGCCCGCATCCCTTACATCGCTCTTGATCAATCTCGATTTTGGCCATCACACAAAACCCTTAAATCCGAAATTCGAATTTCGAAATTCGAAACAAATCCGAATCTCTAATATCAAATGTTCAAAACGCTGACTAGAGTTTTTTGTTTTGAATTTTGGATTTTGAACATTTGGATTTGTTTAGTGCTTCGGATTTCGATATTCGTATTTATTGTTTTTTAGATTGCTTTCACTTTTTTGAAATGTTTAATCTCTTCTTCCGAATATCCAATTTCTTTTAAAACCTCCATCGTGTGTTCCCCCCACGCAGGGGCAGGGGTGCGAATCTCAAACGGGAATCGGGATGATTTAATGGGATTTCCCACCTGG
>PEUO01000100.1:13366-14290 GCA_002780715.1 Deltaproteobacteria bacterium CG03_land_8_20_14_0_80_45_14 | reverse complement strand
TCACCATTTTTCTCTTCCAGATTGGGGGATTAGGAATCATCACCTTTTCGACAGTCTTTTTTATCCTGATGAGGAGGGGCATCTCTTCCAAGGGAAGGGAGATTATTCAGTCGACGTTCCTTAATACTCCCCGAAAGGATTTCTTCAACATATTGAAATCGATCCTCATCTACACCTTCGTTTTCGAAGCCATTGGAACCCTTCTACTCTTTATTCGATTTTCAAAGGAATTTCCATTAGGAAAGTCTTTTTACCAAGCCATATACCATGCTATTTCAGCATTCAATAATTGTGGATATTCACTCTTTTCAGATAATTTATTGAGTTATCAAGGAGATTTCATGATTAATTTGACTATCATGGGGCTGCTGGTCATGGGAGGAGTCGGATTCATTGTTCAATATGAAGTCTTTTCCAGGTTGAAAGGGGTTCAGAAGAAACTGTCTATCCACACTCGAATCGTTATCATTACCACAATCGTGCTTATCCTTTCAGGTGCGTTTTTATTCTATCTCTTTGAAAGAAATCATATCATTAAAGATGTTCCAATGATGAATCAAATCTTGGCCTCTTTTTTCCAATCCGTGACCCCGCGCACCTGTGGATTCAACACCGTTGATATCGGGGCATTGACCAATGAAACCCTTCTCCTCATGCTCATCCTCATGTTTATTGGAGCTTCTCCTGGTTCAACAGGAGGAGGTGTGAAGACATCGAGCGTCGCCCTCCTCGTTATGTTAATGTGGAGCCGGTTGAAGGGAAGTTTAGATGTGAATATTTTCAATCGGACCATCCCCAGAGAGGTCGTGAGCCGTTCTATTTCCATCATCTTTGCTTCCGCCTTTTCAATCGCTATTATAACATCAGTTCTTCTGATCGCAGGGGGAGGAAAACTTCCTCCTATGGAAAGCCGCCATTTTTTTG
>PEUO01000100.1:0-13217 GCA_002780715.1 Deltaproteobacteria bacterium CG03_land_8_20_14_0_80_45_14 | reverse complement strand
TCACGGAGCGCTGAAGGAAAAGGCTTGACTTATGCAGAGGAAGGGGTGATGGTGGGGTAAGGAAAGTGGAGGGTGGAAGATGGAATGTGGTGTAACTCAGCCCTTTAGGGCTGAGTCGTCAGGGCTGAAAGCCCTGAGTTACAGGGTGGAGAATGGGTTTACGCTTTGCTCTTTGCGCTCTGCGCTATGCCAATTTGGGGAGGCAATGGAATGAAACGAGTCGTGGTGATTGGATTGGGGATTTTCGGTTTTAATATTGCAAAAGACCTTTATGAGAGTGGGTTTGAAGTCATTGCCATTGACAAGAATAAAGATAACATTCAGAAGATCAAGGATTTTTCCACAAAGGCGATCCTTGCCGATGGCGCAGACAAAGAGGTGATCGAATCCATTGGGATCCAGCCCGATGATGTGGCGATCATCTCATTTGGGGAGGATCTGGCTGCCAGTACACTTATTACACTCCATCTCAAAGAGATGAAGGTGAAGACTATTATTGTCAAGGCTCCCAATGAGGATCACAAGCATGTCCTCGAAAAAGTAGGAGCCACAGAAGTGGTTATTCCGGAAAGGGCGATGGCAGATAAAGTTGCAAAAAGCCTGGTTTCCCCAAACGTCCTTGATTATATCCCTCTTTCTGAGGATTATACGATCTGTGAGATGGCGCCTCCCTCCAGTTTTATGGGAAAGACGATCGGAGAGATCCACCTTAGGAGCAAATACCATATTGAGGTGATTGCCGTAAGGGAGATGTTGCCGGAACGGCTGACGATGGTGCCCCGAGCCGACTTTGTGATAAAGGACAGTGATATCTTAGTGGTGATAGGGAGAGGGGAGGATATACAAAAGATAAAATAAGATGCGGAGATTGGGGAAGAGGGAGATACGGAGACAAAGAAGATTCACCCCATCTCCCCATCACCGTTTCTCCCCATCATTTTCTGTTTGCGTGTCTTCCCAGAGATGACCAGGGTGATTTCGCCCTTTAACTTACGCTCACCCATCTGAGTTTGAATCTCACTTACTTTTCCCCTGAGGACCTCCTCATAAATCTTCGTCAACTCTCGGGTGAGAACCATTTCTCGATCCCCAAGGATATCGAAGATGTCATTCAATGTTTCTGAGAGGCGGTGTGGAGATTCATAAAAGATAAGGGTTTCCCTGACCTCCTCCAATTGTCTGAGCAAATCCCTTTTCTTTTTAGATTTGTGGGGAAAGAAGCCTTTAAAAAGAAAGGCATCGGTTGGAAGACCGGAGACGCTGAGGGCGGCAATCACGGCAGAGGGGCCGGGGATGGGAACGATGGGAATCTGGTTTTCAATGGCTGTCTGGATAAGTCGGAACCCGGGGTCAGAAATGCCGGGTGTCCCAGCATCCGAGACAAGGGCAATGCGGTTGCCCTGCCTCAGTTTTGAAAGTATAAATTCCTTTTTTTTCAATTCATTTCCTTCAAAATAACTGGTGAGCGGAGTTTGGATTCCAAAGTGCCTGAGGAGGAGACTGGTATGTCGAGTGTCCTCTGCAGCGATTAAGTCCACTTCTTTTAAAATACGGAGAGCCCTCAAGGTAATGTCCTCTCGATTCCCAATAGGAGTGGAAACGATATAGAGTGTGCTTTTTGATAGGTTGGAAGAAAGAGACGTCATCATTCTATGAAATCATTATCAGGAGATAAGGGCTCCGTCTAAGGGCAATGGTAACGATGCCGTTCGGCTGAGCTCACGACGAAGCCCGTTTCGTCATTCGGTCAAGTTAATCGTTTTAAATTCTTACCCTTACCCTTTGACGCTAAACGATACGGGCCTCCTAGCCCTAACCCTAACCGTTACCTATTGACAATTTTTATGGTTCGTAAGTGGCCTAACGACCATGGACAATTAGTTAGATATCATCTATTAATGAATTGATCAAGGGGAAAGAGAGCTCTAGGGAACCTCTATACGTTCTCTTGATTATAGAGATTTCCGGACTTTTTCAGAAATCTCAAAAAAATCATTGACAAATCGTCTCAAAATTCATAAAGATATAGTCATCTCAAAAAGTTACAATAAAGGGACTTATGCCCGAAGAGGTTATAACAGATAAAAAGGCTCTCGATCTCAGTGCAGAGATGCCATTGATCGAAGGAGTGGAGACGGATGAAGAGCTCATCCTCGGCAGAGATTTAACCAGCGCCTTTATCAAGGCGATCAAGGCCTTTCGATTTTATCCACCCGATAACCCCACCCTCAAAGGATTCCGGGACCAACTTCTTAAAAAATTCCAATTTTTCTTGAATAAATATCAGTCTTTCGTGATTCAGGTTGGAGAATATAATCTCTCCTTTAAAGGGAAGATCATCTATGAGAATAAGGATGTGAAGTCGAGTCTTGCTTTTTCCCTTTATAAAGATGGGTTAAGGGAAATCCGTTTCGTGAAGGGTTTGGAAGAATGGGAGGTTCAGGGGGTCATTGATGTCCTCAAGCATAGTGAAAATATCAACCAATTAGAGGATGATATTGTCACCTTGATGTGGGAAAAAGATTTCGTGCACGTCAGTTATTTGGCGACGGATGAATTCTTGGAGGAAACACCGGTCATTATCCCAGATAATATTGACCAATTCAGGAAAAATTTGGTTTTCAAACCCCTTGCCCACCATGTTGAGGTGGAACTCGCAGAGGAAGGTTCAGAGGAAAGAGTCGATCTGGATGAAATCTTATCCAAAGCAATCGACGAGCCCCCCCCCTTTGTTTCAGACCGAAGTGTCTATTTCCTCACCCCGGACGAAGTGGAAGGATTGAGAAAGGATGTTGAGTCCGAGGCGGACCCGGCCTTTGTATTCAATGTCACGGATATCCTCTTTGAAATTTTGGCTTTGGAAAAAGAACAGGAGCCCTATCAAGACGCGGTCAATATCCTGATTAAAGTATTGGACGCCTTTTTGACTCTCGGCGAATTTACCAAAGCGACCGATCTTTTAAAACGAGTTTATATCATCCTCAAAACTTATGACTTGCAGGATTGGCAAAGTGAGAGCATCCGAAAGATCATCGTGGGAGCGGGTGAGGAGGTGCGGATCGAACGGATCGGGAAGGTTCTGGAGAGGGAAGAGGTTCGTTTGGAAGATGTCAACGTCTATCTCTCGCTCCTTCAAAAAAATTCCATCAAACCCCTGATCAAATTGTTAGGGGAACTTAAAAATTCAAAGGCAAGAAGAGTATTCTGCGACGCACTCTCTGAAATCGGAAAGAACGCCATTGAAATGTTCACCCCCTTTATGGATGATCGACGGTGGTATCTGGTTCGAAATATCGTCTATATCTTGGGCCGAATTGGAAAGGAACAGTCCCTCCCCTATATCCAAAAGGCATTCAACCATGAAGAGAATCGGGTGAGGAGAGAAGCGATACAGGCGCTGGGGCTGATCGGCAGCCCCAAGGCCATTGGATTACTGGTAAGGGCTCTCACGGACAATGATGTTCGAATCCGGTGTATGGCTGCCATTAATTTAGGGAAGGGGGGTAAAAAAGTAGGCCTCATTCCTCTTTTAGAAGTGGTGCAATCGAAAGATTTTTACAAAAGAGAGCCGGCGGAAATCAAAGCCTTCTTTAACGCGATCGGAATGGTGGGTTCCAATGAAGCGGTCCCGGTGCTGCAGCAACTATTGGAACGAAAGAGTTGGTTCAGCCGAGGAAAGACAGATGAAATCCGCATTGGAGCAGCCAACGCCTTAGCCATCATTGGGACGCCTGATGCAAGAGCTGTCCTGGAGGTAGGGAAAAATTCGAAAGAAGAATCCATCCGGGAGGCCTGCGCACAAGCCTTGAAGAGCCAAACCCCCTAAGGAGTCAATGGTCTGATGCCAGAAGAAAAACCGACCCTTGATCATGAACATCTCCCGACGAAACTCGGAACAGAATTTATTATAAAATTCCACCGACTGCTCAAAGGGACGACCATCTATGATCGGAAGAACGTCATCATCGGTCGCCTTACCCAGGAATGTCTTGGGGTGATCAATGGCATCATCCAATCAGAAGGAAATCTCTTCTTAAAAATCGTTCGGGATAATTTCTTCTTCAATAATATCCGGATCATAGTGAGAGCTGACAATTATCCTATCTTTAAAGCTTTTTGGCAGGAGATGAGAAAGCGGTGGATCGGGGACATCGAGTTTTCAGAGGAGGTGAACGGAGAGCATCTCAAAGATTTGGTTTACCTCCTCTCAGGGGTGGAGGAGAATAACGAGAGCAATTATCTTTATGTCAAAAAGCAGTTGGAATACCGAGGCATCGAATCCATCCAAGTAGGCAAATTGGAGTTTTTTAAAGACGAGGATATCTATATTGATTCTGAGGATCAGAAGAAATATTCGAAAGAGGTCTATTTTAAATCCATTGGTTTAGTCAAGGAGGTAGTAGAAAGCATTAATAACCAAAAGGCGCTCAATATCCGAAAAGCCAAACGTCTCATGCAAAACGTTGTGAACGCCATCATGCAGGATGATTCCACCTTGTTAGGTTTGGCGAATATTAAAAATTATGATGATTACACGTTCAATCATTCTGTGAATGTGGCTATCTATGCCATTGCTTTGGGTCAAAGGATCGGGGTCCCCAAAAAGCGCCTCTCCCATCTGGGCATGGCGGGTTTATTCCATGACATGGGAAAGACGAGGATTCCGAAGGAGATTCTTAATAAAACTGGAAAGCTAACCCCTGAAGAATGGGCGATGATGCGATCCCATCCCGTCATCGGAACCGAACTCATCATGAGGATGAAAGAATGGGGAGAGCTCTCCACCCGGATGATTCAAGGCGCTTTTGAGCACCACCTTCGGTACGATTTGACTGGATATCCGAGACTCACCCGAAAGATAAAAATTACCCTATTTGGCAGGATCATCGCCATCGCTGATTTTTACGATGCCCTGGTGAGGCCAAGGGTGTATAATCGATTCCCTTATGTCTCCGAAAAAATCTTGGGAATCATGTTGGAGCGAAGTGGAAAAGACTTCGATCCTGCTATCGTCAAAGTCTTCATCAATATGATCGGGATCTATCCCCTCGGAACTCTGGTATTATTAAATACCAATGAGATGGGGCTTGTCACCCAGATCCAGGAGGATACGGAACTGATCGATCGGCCCAAGGTCTGCCTCCTTTATTATGGGGATGGAGAATATCGGAAGGGGAAAGTGGTGGACCTGAGAGAGACGGATCAGGTGACCGGGGATTTCAAGAGGAGCATTGTGAAGACCCTTGACCCGAATGAATATAATATGAATGTCGCCGAATTCCTTATTTAATATAGTTTCGTAAAAAGTCGTCATTCCCGTGAAAACGGGAATCCAGGTAGATTCTAACTACCCAAAAAGACTGGATTCCCTCCGGGCCAGAGGCCCTATGGGCCGGCGGCCTGCTGGAGTTTACCCCGTACTTGATACGGGGCAGGAATGACAGAAAATCACCTTCTCAGACTTTTTACGAGACCATCAGGTAATATAATTTAGGAATTTGGAATCTCTGGCATTGAGGTATTTGGATGCAATTTACAATCCCTTCATCTCTGAATTCCTAAATTTCATTTGGTTTTCTTCTTTTTTGATTCCTCCCATAATCGGTCCATTTCGATGAGGTTAGACTGGTGGAAGGATTTTCCTTCCTTGTGGAGGGAAGTCTCAATATAATGAAATCGAGATACAAATTTGTCTAAGGTTTTTTTCAATGCCTCCTCCGGATTGATTTTGAGAAATCTCGAAACGTTTGCCAAGACAAAAAGGAGATCCCCGATTTCTTCACGAATCCTTCTCCTGTTTTGGAGAGAAAGGGCTTCTTTCAACTCCCTCATTTCTTCATCCAATTTATTCAACACCCCTTCAATGCTTGGCCAATCGAATCCCACCTTGGAGGCCTTTTGGGTCAATTGATAGGCCTGAGAGAGAGAGGGAAAATCTTTGGGGACCCCTTCTAAAATGGATCTCCGTTCTTTTTTAAGGCCTCTTTGTTTCAGCCCATGGAAAACGACTTTTTTCCTCTTTTTCTTCATCTTCATCTGGACCTCCAGATCATTAAAGAGATTTCTGAAAAAGTCCGAAATCTCTGATTACAACGATTAGGAACCGATTACACTGATGCGAAATTCATTAAGAGAGCGTGAATTATTTTTTCAGAGCTCTTAAAGGATTGCTAAGTTCCTGTTTTTATGTTATTTAAATACCTCTAAAAATAAAGGATTTTTAATTTTTGTTCAATGAAAAGAAAAGCTTCATAAAAATTAACTTCGAATAGGAAGGAAAGGCAATGAATTACCGTCACACATTAAATCTCCCTAAAACGGACTTCCCCATGAAGGCTAATTTGGCGAAGAGGGAGCCGGATCTCCTGAAGGCGTGGGAGATGAAGGGGACTTACCGCCAATTAACCCAGCAGGCAAAAGGAAGGCCGAAATATATCCTTCATGATGGACCTCCATATGCGAATGGAAACATCCACATCGGTACTGCCTTGAATAAAATACTCAAAGACTTCATCGTGAAATCGAAGTTCATGGCAGGGTTCGATAGCCATTATGTTCCGGGATGGGACTGTCACGGATTGCCCGTTGAACACGAAGTGGAAAAGAGCCTCGGCTCGAAGAAGGGAGAACTCTCCATCATTGAAATCCGGAGAAAATGCCGGGATTATGCAGCCAAATTTGTAGGGATTCAGAGAGAGGAGTTCAAACGCCTCGGAGTCTTCGGGGAGTGGGAGAATCCCTATCTGACCATGAATTTTGAATACCAGGCAACGATTGTGCGAGAGTTCGGAAAGTTTCTTCTAAACGGTTCGGTTTACAAGGGGAAGAAACCGGTCCACTGGTGTCCCACTTGCAAGACAGCATTGGCTGAGGCAGAGGTGAAATATGAGGATCACCGTTCTTCCTCCATCTATGTAAAATTCAAAATGGTGTCTGAGATCGGGGACATTTTCCCAGGCCTGAAGGGGAAACCCGTCTTCGTCATCATCTGGACCACCACTCCCTGGACGATCCCGGCCAATTTAGCGATTGCGCTCCATCCGGATTTCACTTATGTGGCAGTGAACGTAGGGGACGAGGTCTATATCTTGGCAGAAAGCCTCCTGGAAGAGGCCATGAAGAAATTCGGAATCAAGAAATATGAAGTAATGGAAAAATTTGCAGGGAAGAGATTAGAGGGGTTCAAATGCCGGCATCCTTTCCTCGACCGGGACTCCCTCATCATCCTCGCCTCTTATGTGACCTTGGATGCTGGAACGGGATGTGTCCATACAGCGCCCGGCCATGGTCAGGAGGACTATGAAAGTGGAGTGCAATATGGCTTGGAGATCTACAGCCCGGTCGATGATGATGGCCGATTTACCAAAGATGTTCTTTTCTTTGCGGGACAGTTCGTTTTTGATGCCACTGATGCCGTGAACAAGAAGCTTGCTGAGGTCGGAGCGCTCCTCAAAGAAGAGATGATGGTGCATTCTTATCCCCATTGTTGGCGAACCAACGACCCGATCATCTTTCGAGCCACAGAGCAATGGTTTATCTCGATGGATAAGATGGGATTGAGACAGAATGCCCTGAAGTCAATCAATGAAGTGGCCTGGATTCCTCCTTGGGGGAGAGATCGGATCTACGGGATGATTGAGAACCGGCCTGATTGGTGTGTCTCCAGACAGAGGGCATGGGGGATTCCCATCACCGTCTTTTACTGCTCTGTCTGCAAACAATCTTTAGTCAATCAGCAGACCATCGATCATGTCGTTCATCTTTTTGAGGAGAAAGGAGCGGACATCTGGTTTGAGGAGGGGGCCAATCGCCTTTTGCCCAAAGGAACCCAATGTGCTCAATGCGGGGGAAAAGATTTTACAAAGGAAATGGACATTCTGGATGTTTGGTTTGACTCAGGGGTTTCCTATGCGGCTGTTCTGGAGAAACGGAAAGAACTTGAGTTTCCAGCCAGTCTCTATCTGGAGGGAAGTGATCAACACCGGGGATGGTTCCACAGTTCCCTTCTGACTTCTGTCGGGACAAGAGGTCGCGCCCCTTATCTTTCCGTCCTCACCCATGGCTTTGTCGTGGATGGGGAGGGGAAAAAGATGTCCAAATCAGCAGGGAATGTGATCGCACCCGAGGAAGTTATCAACCAATTGGGAGCCGATGTCCTGAGGCTCTGGGTCGCGGCAGAGGATTATAAAGATGACATTAAGATCTCCAACGAAATCCTGAAACGGTTGGCCGATAGCTACTTCCGAATCCGAAACACTTATCGCTTTCTTTTAGGAAATCTCTACGACTTCCATCCTGAGAAAGACCGGGTTCCCTATCAAGAGCTCCATGAGATGGACCGGTGGGCTCTCCATCAGCTTCAGAAGCTCATTGCAAGGGTTCGCGAGGCTTATGAGCGTTTTGAGTTCCACACGGTCTACCATAGCGTCCAGAATTTTTGCGCAGTGGAGATGAGCGCCCTCTATTTTGATATCTTGAAGGATCGGCTTTATACGTTTTCAACCCGTTCTCGAGGCCGAAGATCGGCTCAGACCGCCCTTTATGAGATTTTGAAGGCCCTGACCTGCCTCATGGCTCCCATTCTTTCTTTCACCGCGGAAGAGGTTTGGAAATACCTTCCTCAAGAGTCAGGGAAGGCGGAAAGTGTTCATCTTACATCTTTTCCTGAAGTGCAAAGCGAATATGTGGACGATGCCCTAAACGAACGATGGGAGCAGATTTGGGAAATTCGGGCAATTGTGACCAAAGCCCTGGAAGAGGCTCGTAAGGAGAAGGTGATCGGACTTTCATTAGATGCGCAGGTCCATCTCCATCTTCCCGAAAAGATCTTTTCATTTCTTCAATGTTATGAGAAGGATCTGAAGTCAATCTTTATTGTCTCCTCGGTCACCCTTCATCCCGCTGTGAGCGGGACCAAGGACGAAAAAGAGGTGAGGGCAGAAGTCTCCCGGGCAGATGGAAAAAAGTGTGAACGATGCTGGAACTACGATGTGAGTGTGGGCTATCATCCGGAGCATCAAGCCATCTGCCAGAGATGTGTCGAATCAATTCAAGAATGAAATCGCAGTGAGCAAAGCGCAGAGCGCGCAGCGGGAATTGAAAAAAAGGTCTTACGCTATGCTCTATGCGCTTGGCGCTATGCGATCTAATAGTGGAGAGATGAAACGAAAATACTGGGTCCTTTTGATTTTCTGTTTCGGCATTCTCTTGCTGGATCAGTGGGCCAAATACCTGATTGTCCAGAGATTACTTCTCTATCAAAAGGTGGAGGTGATCCAGGGGTTCTTCAACCTCGTCCATGTGAGGAATACAGGCGGCGCTTTTGGAATTTTCGGCGGAGAAAAAGGGGGACTCGGTTCTATCCTCTTTTTGGTCGTCTCCCTGATCGCCATTGGAGCCATTCTCTTTCTTTTCATTAAAATAGGGGAGGACAAAAAGACTCTTGCTCTCTCATTTTCTCTCGTTTTGGGCGGCGCCATTGGAAACCTCATCGACCGCCTTCAATATGGAGAAGTAATAGATTTTCTCGATTTCCAACTATCCTCAACCCATTGGCCTGCCTTCAATGTTGCAGACTCCGCCATCTGTATCGGTATTGGTTTGATGGCCTTAGAATTGCTGAAACGAGACAAAAAGAAGTTAAAAAGCTCTTCGTGAATCGTGAAAGAATTATTGTTAACTCATAACTCTTAACTCTGAACTCATAACTCATAACTCATCATTCTTTAATATGTACCCCATCCTGTTTCAATTCAATAGCTTCAATATTTACGCTTACGGGTTCTTCATCGCCCTGGGTTTTGTCATGGCAGTTGTTCTCGCCGCTCTCAAAATTCGAAAATCAACCCATTCGACTCCCCGGTCTGAAGCCCGGGGTATGCTCAGGGTTGATACTGAGCGGCGCTTTTTACCCCGATTTAAAAATCGGGGTTTGGCGCCGTCGAACGTATCAAATATAAGGATTTCTTTTGAGGAAATAGTAGAACTCTTCTTCTACACGGTCTTTTCAGCCTTCCTGGGATCGAGAATCCTGTTTGTTTTGATCAATTTTGATGTTTATCGCCAACATCCTCTGAGGATATTTAAAATATGGGAGGGAGGATTGGTCTTTTATGGCGGACTTATCCTTGCGGTCATTGTTGCCTTCTGGTATTTAAGGCGGCGCCGATTGCCTATCTGGAAATTGGCTGACCTGATTTCCCCTCTTATCGCTTTGGGCCTCTCTTTTGGCAGGATAGGCTGCTTTTTGGCCGGATGCTGTTATGGAAATGAGACCTCCCTGCCGTGGGCGGTCGTCTTTAAAAATCCGGACTCATTGGCGCGGTTAAATGTTTCGCTTCATCCCACCCAACTCTACGATGCCGCCAATGGCTTAGCCATCTTCTTCTTTTTAAATTGGATAGAGAAGAGAAAGACTTTCGATGGTCAAATCTTTTGGCTCTTTCTCTTCCTCTATTCGATCACACGTTTTTTCATTGAATTCCTTAGAGGTGACCCGAGAGGGTTCTTATTCGGAGGTCTTCTTTCCACCTCACAAGGGGTAGGAATCTTGTTAGCCATTGCCTCAATTTTTATGTTATTCTATATGAAGAAAAAGCGCCGGAGGTAGAGAGATGGCGGTTTTGGGAATTCTTAAATATCCTCATCCCATTTTGAAGAAACGGTCTGAAGCAGTGAGCCGGATTGATGAGGAAGTGAAAAAATTGATTCAGGACATGAGAGAAACCATGTATGAAGCAAGTGGAATCGGATTGGCCGCTTGCCAGATCGGAGTTTCTCGAAGGGTGATCGTTCTCGATGTCAGTCCAATGGATCCCCAACACAGCTTCTTCGCCCTGATCAACCCTGAAATCATAGCTGAAGAAGGGGAGATCGACCATGAGGAAGGATGTTTGAGTGTGCCCGATTGCTTGGAAAAGGTGAAAAGGAAAGAGAAGGTCTGTGTGAGGGGTTTGTCTCCCGAAGGAATGGAAATGGAGATCAAGGGCGAAGGAATTTTGGCCATTGCGCTCCAGCATGAAATTGATCACACTAATGGTATTCTTATCTTGGACAGGGTGAGTCGCCTGAAAAGAGAGATTTACCGAAATAAGTTAAAGAAAGAAAAGCGTAAGGAAGAGAAACTTTGAGTGTACCGCCTTGGCGGATCATTTTTTTTGGGACACCATCCTTTGCTCTCCCGACCCTGCGAACCCTTTTTGAGGGACCCGATGAAGTAATCGCCGTTGTTACTCAACCAGACAGGGAAAAGGGGAGAGGGAGAAAGGTATTATTTTCTCCGGTAAAGGAACTTGCGCTTCAGCATGACCTCACACCTCTCCAACCAGAAAAGGTGAAGGAGGAGGCGTTTCAGGAGGCGTTGAGAAGTCTTCAACCAGATCTCATTGTTGTGGTAGCCTATGGTCAGATTTTGACAAAGTCCATTTTAAAAATTCCAAAATATGGGGCTGTCAATGTCCATGCCTCATTACTTCCAAAATATCGGGGAGCCGCTCCAATCGCCTGGGCGATCCTGAACGGGGAGAAAGTGACGGGAGTAACGACAATGGTCATGGATGAAGGTATGGATACAGGAGACATCCTTTTACAGGCTGAGGTTCCAATTGGCGATGATGAGACGTGTGAGGCGCTTCATGATCGGTTGGCTTCTTCAGGAGCTCGATTGCTATTAGAGACTGTGGAGAAAATGAAGGGGGGAAATATTCAGCCCATCCCACAGGACCATTCAAAAGCAACCTATGCCCCTCCTCTTAAAAAAGAGGATGGGCACATTGATTGGAAGAAAGAGGCTATGGAGATCGATCGTCAAATCCGCGCCTTCAACCCATGGCCTGGTGCCTTTACAAAATTGGGCGACCAGTGGTTGAAAATTTATAAAGGAGAAATAAGGGAAAAGGCGCCTATAGGAAAGGCAGGAGCAGTGGTCTGGGTGGGATCGGATTTCATAGAAGTGGGGACAGGGAAGGATTCCTTCCTCATCAGAGAAGTTCAATTAGAGGGGAGAAGGAGAATGACCATCCGGGAATTTCTTTCCGGACACCCCATCCCCATGGGAACAGTCTTCCAATAATAAATTTCGGATCCCCCCCACCCTCTCCCTCCCCTCTCCGAGCCAGAGGCTCTTCCGAGCCGGAGGCCTCGAGGGGGGAGGGTTGGGGAGGGGTTGCCGCATTCTGCAATCTCTCCGAGCCGGAGGGCTCTCTGAGCCGGAGGCCGCATTCCGCAATAAAGTAGGAGGGGCTTTTGGAAATTAAACCCAAGAAGAGGATTTTCATCGGACTTTTGGTCTTTACCTGTTTGATCCTCTTCTTTCTCATCTTTCTGCTCTGGTATGTCCCGATAGTGGGGTTGAAGAACATCCACCCCTCCCTCCCTCTCTTCTTCACCATCGTCCTTGCGGTTTTGGTGTTCCTCATGTTTTCAGGAGGGCTCCTTCTTGTCTTTACCATCTTTATAGGGAAGGATATCTTTCTCTCCCATAAACTGAGAGGAATCGTGGCAAAGGTGCTTTTTCCCTTTATGATCTTAATGGGACGATTAGTAGGGGTGTCAAAAGAAAAGGTTCGGCAGTCCTTCATCGAGTTGAATAATCATCTCGTCCGATCCAACCATCACAGGACCCGGCCAAATAAGTTGTTGATTCTCCTTCCCCATTGCATTCAGGATTTTGATTGCGAGATCAAGATCACAGGGAATGTGAAAAACTGCAAAGGTTGCGGGAAGTGTGAAATTAAAGATTTGAATGAGCTCTCCGATCAATATCAGGTGAAGATTGCGGTAGCGACGGGAGGAACGTTGGCAAGGAGAATTATTGTGGATAACAGGCCGGAGGCCATTGTGGCTGTCGCCTGTGAACTCGATCTGACCAGTGGTATCCAGGACAGTTATCCGATTCCGGTGATCGGAATTCTGAATGAAAGGCCGAACGGTCCCTGCATCAATACCAAGGTGGATATTCAGAAGGTAAGGGATGCCATTTTAGACTTCCTCGGCAATGATCCATAACATAAGTGCCTATTGCAGACGATAAATATATAGATCCCCCCTCCCCCCCCTTTATTAAGAGACTGTGTCATAATAAATAGTAGGCAGGAAATAAAGGCCTAGTCCTCGGCGGTCTGCAAGTTGGACAGGGGACAGAGGGGCGGCTGAGGGAGCTTTAGAGCGTAACCTTTTGGTGAATAAAATCATACGCTTGTTTACCATGCAAACATCAC
>PEUO01000058.1:11829-26110 GCA_002780715.1 Deltaproteobacteria bacterium CG03_land_8_20_14_0_80_45_14 | reverse complement strand
CCTTTCTCTTTTGTTTCTGCTTCTGGCTGATGCTTTTCGAAGAGATAAGGATGTCCCAGAGTTCGTCATAATTGGTAAATGCTTTCTTTCCCTTTACTCCGACTTCTTCTACAATCCCTACAAGGTTGTGAGGAGTATCCTTTTCAAAACGGTAAATACGGACGATGTAATTGGCTAAGACGACTTTTACGGGCAAGAAAAACCTCTCAATGGAATACTGGAATAATGGAAAGTTGGAATGATGGGTTAAAAAGGTCTTGAAATATTGAAAACATTGGCTTTTAACCCCAATATTCCATTATTCCAACATTCCATCGTTCCATTGGGCTTTTTATCATGGAGGAGGTTACAGATAGGTTACAGATTCGATGGAATTAGGGGGAAAGTTCGGAGTTAGGGGGCCGTTTAGTTCGCGGAAAAGAAAAAACAAGAAATGGGGAAATAAGGAACAGAGAGAGAGGGGTGAAACAAAGAATAAAGAGAATAGGTGCCAGAAAGATCGGGAGAAGGGGGGACAGGGAGAAACAGGGAGTAAAAAACTAACACTTGACAAATTTATTGGGGAGTTATACATATATTTTGTAGTGTATAACTTTTTTTGTGGAGGTTAGACATTTATGACAATTGTTAAAACCTTATCTAAAGGACAGATTGTTATCCCTGCTGAGATAAGAAAGAGATATCATATTGAGCCTGGAACGGAAATCCAGATCATGGAGTATGGTGGGATTATCTATCTTATTCCTCCTGTGAAAGATCCTATTCATGCAGCTTGTGGGCTTTTACCTTCCAAACCCTCCCTTTCACAGAGACTCCTCAAAGAACGAAAAGAGGAGTTCCGATAATGGATAGAGGGCCTTTTATTTTTGATAGTCACGCTTTATTGAAGTTCTTTCAGAAAGAAAAGGATTATGAGAAAGTCGTTCATCTTCTGGAAGAAATCAAAAGATCAGGAGTAACCAAATATATCAATGCCATTAATCTTGGAGAAATCATCTATGCAACAAAAAGGGAATTTGGGGACCAAAAGAAGTTAGAGGTTCTGGCAAATATTGAAAGGCTAAAATTTACCATATTACCAATTCCCAACAACTTGATATTCCAGGCTGCAGAACATAAGGCTCAATACAATATTTCCTATGCTGACTGCTTTGCCCTCGCTTCCGCTTTAGAGTATAAGGCTATTTTAGTAACCGGAGATCCAGAATTTAAAAAAGCAGAACAGTTAATAGAAATAGTTTGGGTATAAAAATCCGCCATATCGTCACAAGGACAATATTGTCAATCATTTGCCAAGTCCCCATCTCTCCGATTCTCAGAAAGTAATGATCTGTATATTGCTTCAGTTTTGGAAGAGGGTTCGATTCCAAGGGTTGAAGATAGGATTCTTTTGCAGCGATTGTAAAGGGATATGACTTTGGTTTTCTGGCCCAGGTGTTGGTAGCAATTCATAAGCCCTTGGTAGAATTCCTCAGCGAGATCTTCCAATTCTAAGCCTCTCTGATAACATTCAATAGCCTTTTCCCAATGTTCAGCTTGCTGCCAATAGAGGCCTAACCTTCCAACACTTTCTAAAAACTTACTTCGAAGGCGTTCGCTCATAGAAATTGTCCAGGGTTGCTCAGTCTCTTTAGCCAGGAAAGGCCCCTTGTACATTTGAATGGCTTTTTCAGTAAATTGAACGGCACGGTCCATCAGCCCATCTTTCCAGTGAGTACCTGCTTCTTCAAGAACGTGCTCAAATGCCCATACATCTACCCAACATAATTTATCATCCAATGTCAATCGCCCCTCGTGAAGTTGAATGGCCTTTTCATAACCAACCATTTTCCGGAGACGGTGCAAAGTAGTTTTAAAAGAATCATAGGCAATATCTCCGTCTGCTTCGGGCCACAGGGCATCGGAAATTTGGTCTTCTCTTACCTCTCTACCTCCAAAGGCGATCAGTGCCTTAAGCATTGATAAAGGTTTTTGTTGAGCCTTTCTGGAGAAACGGATAGGCTTGTCATCTTTTAACAATTCGAATTGTCCCAAAGTATATATTTTCAGAAGCCAGGGATCGCTCTCCATGATTTCCTTAGGAAGACTTTTCAGCCAATCTTCAAGGGGACGATATCTCCCCAGGGCGATCATGAGTGGGGCATGCTTTATGATTAAGTGAACCAGTCTATCCCAGTCGCTCACATCACGGAGAAGCGAAATGGCGGCCTCTGTCTGACTTGATTCTTCAAGGAGGTTGGCTGCCCGACGAGACAGAATAAACTGGCTCTCCCGGGAGAATGTCTCCTTAGCCCTTATCAATAAGAATTCCCTGAACAAAGAGTGATACTGGTACACGGGTTCGGCGTGGATCCGTTTTTCAGTGAAATAATTATTCCGACTTAATGCAGAAAGGATCCGACCTGCATGAGGAAAATCTGTTAACGCTTCAGCCATTTTCGCTGTCATCTTTGGCAGAATTGCTGTTTTAAGAAAAAACTCCTGTATTTCTTTATCTGTTTTATCAAAGAGTTCTTTTCCAAAATAATCAAAGATCTCTTCCGATGTTAGGTTTCCGAGCATCTGAGGCTCGATACCTCTTCTCGCACCCTCCAACATCAAGATCAGGCCGGCCGCCCATCCATCCGTTGATTCATTCAGATGCCTCACTGTCTCCCTCGATAGCTTCTGTTTCGACCGAAGCCGGACAACTCCAGCGGACTCCTCTAAAGTCAATCGAAGTTCATCCCATCCAATCATCTGCATCATTTGATTGGCTCGTAAGCGAATTAAAACCCGAGGAGGGTCGTGTCGGCTAATTAGGATCACGTTGATCCCTTCGGGAATTCTCGATAAACCGTTGAGGATGATTTCATGAAAAGGCGATTCAGACGGGACTTCTTGATAGTTATCGAATACAAGTATAGAGGGGATTTTTAGACGATCGGAGAGGTTTTCGAAGTATCGATGTGTAAATGTGGGGATACCTTGTAGATATTCAGGAGTGAGAAGGGGAAGGGATTTTTTCTTTCGTGGTGAAGCCTTCTTTGCCGCTTGGCCCATATAATAGAAAAAAGTTGCAGGATCTGAATCGCCTTCATCGGCCTGATACCAAAGACAGGGAATCTTACGGGCTTGGAGGTAGCTCGCAACCAGGGTGGTCTTCCCTGAGCCGGGAGGTCCAGATACCCAGATCACTGGCTGTTTACGCAGACGGTCTAGTAATTGAAACAACCGTTTTCTGGGGAAAATGCCTGTGAGAATGGGGCGAGTGACCTTGCTCATGGGTTATTTAAAAAACGTGTCCGTGACCGTCAACCGTGTCCGTCTTGATGTGAATTAGTTTATAAAACCCATATGAAGGAGTCAACAGGAATTGGAAGATGATTATAAGAGGGCAAGGTTTAGGTTAAGGTTAAGGTTGAGAGGAGATGAGAAAGGGTAGTCCCCATATAAAAAGCGTTCCGGTATATAACGGAATGCTGCATTAGTATGTAAAACCATATAAGGCAGGGGGCCTATATTTGCCTCATCTTGGTAAATTCGGCGACTTTGAGGCGGTTGAGGGCTCGTAGCAGGGTGGCTTTTGTCTGATCGATGTCAAGTCAGAAATACGCTCAGACTAGGGGGTGTGGTCTCCGGCGCCTTTTCTCAGCCGCCTTCAGTCTGGCTAAAGAGCGGCGCAGAGCGGCCTCAGCGGCAGCAGCATCCACGCCAAGAGGAGCTGCCTTCATCGTTTCTTGAGCACGCTTCTTTGCTTCCTCAGCACGAGCGATATCAATTTCATCAGCCCGTTCACAGGCATCGGCTAAGATAATCACTTTGTCAGGACGCACTTCGAGAAAGCCGCCACTGATGGCAAGGTATTCTTCTTCCTTATCCTTTCTGATCATTAAATCCCCAGACTGAAGCATGGTCATTAAAGGGGCATGGTGGGGGAGGATGCCCAATTGTCCCTCCACCCCCCAGGCAATGACCGCGCTGACATCCTCAGAGAAGACCATTCTCTCTGCAGTGACAATCTCTAATCTGAATGTTGCCATACTTTCAGTTTACCTAACTCCCGGCTCCACCGGGAAACCAAACAAATCCCCCACGAAATCCTAAATCCGAAATTTTTTAAAATCCAAATATCAAATGAAGCTCAAATGACCCAATGTCAAAATATTTTTCCCTTTTGGGCTTTGAATTTCATTTGAACTTTGAGCTTTGACATTTGACATTGTTTCATCTCTTTCGGATTATCCTCGCATCTTTTTGGCCTTTTCTACTGCTTCATCAATGGGTCCGACCAAATAGAAAGCACCTTCAGGAAGATCGTCGTGTTTCCCTTCCAAGATTTCCTTAAAGCCTCGCACGGTCTCCTTGATGGGGACATACCTGCCCGGGGTCCCAGTAAATTGTTCAGCGACATGAAATGGCTGGGAGCAGAACCTCTGAATCTTTCTGGCTCTGGCTACCGTGAGCTTATCTTCTTGGCTCAATTCCTCTATACCCAAGATAGCGATGATATCCTGCAATTCTTTATATCTCTGCAAGGTCGTCTGCACCCCTCGAGCAACTCGATAATGGTCTTCACCGACAATGGCAGGATCAAGTATTCGAGAGGTGGAAGTCAGGGGATCGACAGCCGGATAAATTCCCAACTCAGCGATCGAACGCTCTAAAGCAACAACGGCGTCAAGGTGACCGTAAGTCGCTACAATGCCTGGATCGCTGTAATCATCAGCGGGAACATAGATCGCCTGAAAAGATGTGATGGAGCCTTTCTTTGTCGTGGTGATCCTTTCTTCCAACTCTCCAACATCCGTACCCAAAGTAGGCTGATAACCTACTGCTGAGGGCATGCGTCCCAGGAGGGCGGATAGCTCCATATTCGCCAGAACATAGCGATAGATATTGTCAATGAACAGGAGTACATCTTGACCTTCAATATCACGGAAATATTCTGCTACAGTGACTCCGGTAAGGGCCACACGGGAACGGACACCGGGGGTTTCATTCATCTGACCGAAGACCATAACGGTCTTATCCATAACGCCAGATCTTTGCATCTCTAACCAGAGGTCATTGCCTTCCCGGGATCTTTCACCCACACCCGCAAAGACAGAAAATCCTCCATGCTCAGCAGCAATATTGCGGATGAGTTCCATAATGATGACGGTCTTACCCACTCCGGCCCCACCATAGGCGCCGATCTTGCCACCTCTTGTAAATGGAGTGACGAGATCCATCACTTTCAGCCCTGTCTCGAGTATTTGAGGAACCGTCTCTTGCTCCGTCAGGGGGGGAGGCGGACGGTGGATAGGCCATTTCTGATCCGTTTTCACCTCACCCAGTCCATCGATCGCTTCGCCAAAGACATTGAATAATCGACCTAACGTTGCTCGTCCTACCGGTACGGAGATCGGAGTCCCCATATCGATCGCTTCAACTCCCCTTTGCAAACCATCGGTGGGGGTCAAAGAGACACCACGCACCCAATTGTTGCCAATATGCGCTTGTGTCTCCACGATCACTTTCGTGCCATTCATGGGAATGATGATGCCATTATAGATGGCCGGCAACTCACCTTTAGGAAATTCCATATCCACCACGGTCCCTATCACTTGTACGACTTTACCTTTTGCCATCTTTTTAACTCCTTGAGAATTTTTAATCCCCCTTTCCCCCTTTAGAAAAAGGGGGTGTGGGGGGATTTATGTCGTTAAAGCCTCAGCCCCTCCGCTGATATCACAAATCTCCTTTGTGATCATCTCCTGTCTTGCTTTATTCAATGATAAGGTTAAATCTTTGATCAGATCTTCAGCATTGTCGCCTGCATTACGCATCGCTACCATCCGTGCGGATTGTTCACTGGCAATGAGCTCAAGAACAGCGTGATAAACCTCCATCTCTACAAATCGGGGTAACAATTCATTCAAAACCGAAAAAGGATCAGGCTCATAAATATATTCCGCCACCTGTCCCGGAGGAAGCTTTGCTGGCTCAATCGGAAGCAAAGCTTCTATCGTAGGTCTCTGCAGCATGATACTGATAAAACGGGGATAGGCAAGATAGATTAAATCAGCCTCACCCTTGCTGTAGTCATCCATCACAACCCTTGAAATGGGCATGGTTTCCAGCATGGTGGCTCGGTCGCTGATCCCGGCGAATTCAGCACGGACATTCAGTTTGGCAATACGAGCGAAAGCTCTGGCCTTACGGCCTACCGTAATCACGGTCACAGGAACCTTTTGCCCCAGGATAAACTCAGCCACAAGCCGATTCAGGTTCGTATTCAAACCGCCACATAATCCCCGGTCAGTCCCGATGTGAATGATGGCGATTTTTTTTACTTCCCGTTTCTGCAGTAAGGGAAGGATTTTCCCTTTGATACGGGGTTCGATGGCAAGATCAGCAATCACCTGGCGTATTTTTTCAGTATAAGGCCGGCCTGCCAGTGCTCGTTGTTGTGTTCTTCGCATTTTGGCGGTCGCCACCATCTCCATGGCGCGGACTATCTTGGTGGTACCCTGGATACTACGGATGCGGCGGCGTAAGGCTTGAATGTTTGCCATTCTACAAAGTGGTTCCTTGCTTGAACTGGGTGATTGCTGCTTTCAAAAGATTATCTGTTTCAGCTTTTATCTCAAACTCGGCATTGATTTTTTTCTCTATCTCAGGGTGATTCGTCTCCATAAAACGGTGGAAGTTCTCTTCCCAGGCAATCACCTTTTCTACGGGAACATCATCAAGATAACCATTGGTGACAGCATAAAGAATGGTTGCCTGCTTCCCAAGTAACATGGGGGTTTGTTGCGGTTGCTTCAATACCTCAGTAATACGCCGACCACGCTCCAGTTGATCCCTGGTCGCCTTATCCAATTCTTCACTACCAAACTTCGCAAAAGCTTCTAATTCACGAAACTGGGCGAGCTCCAATCTCAGCCTTCCGGCTACTTGTCTCATGGCTTTTCTTTGAGCTGAGCCACCTACCCGGGATACAGATAATCCTACATTGATCGCCGGACGAATTCCAGCATTGAATAGATCTGGCTCAAGATAAATTTGCCCGTCCGTGATAGAAATGACGTTGGTGGGGATATAAGCTGAAATATCTCCAAGTTGAGTCTCAATGATAGGCAGAGCCGTCAGCGAACCGCCCCCATGTTCTGGAGCTAATTTGGCAGCCCTCTCCAGAAGCCGGCTATGGAGATAAAAGATGTCTCCAGGATAAGCCTCCCTTCCTGGCGGACGGCGTAACAACAGGGAAAGTTGGCGGTAAGCCCAGGCATGTTTATAAAGGTCGTCATAAAGAATCAAAGCATCTTTTCCCTGCTCCATAAACTCCTCACCCATTGCACAACCTGCGTAAGGGGCGATATATTGGAGTGGAGCCGGGTCCGAAGCATCCGCTCCTACAATGATCGTATATTCCATCGCTCCGAACTTCTCCAATGTAGCGATGGCCTGAGCTACCTTGGATGTTTTTTGTCCAATGGCGACATAGATGCAAATCAGATTTTGACCCTTCTGGGCAATGATACTGTCAAGGACAATGGCCGACTTACCGGTAAATCGGTCACCGATAATCAGCTCACGCTGGCCTCGGCCAATAGGGATCATACTATCGATTGCCTTAATCCCCGTCATGACGGGTGTATTGACCGGTGCTCTCTTTGTTACATCTGGCGCCACTCTCTCTACGGGACGAGTCTTCCCTGCCTTAATGGGTCCCTTACCGTCCAGGGGGCGTCCCAGAGGGTCAACCACCCTTCCTATGAGGGCATCTCCCACGGGGACTTCGATGACTCGACCTGTCGCTTTTACCTCATCCCCCTCTTTGATCTTGCTACAATCGCCGAGGACAACCGCTCCAACATTATCCTCCTCCAGGTTTAAAGCCAGACCCGTAATGTCATGGGGGAATTGGAGTAATTCGTTGTAAGCGGCCTCCCCTAATCCATGGATGCGAGCGATGCCATCGCCTACTGCGATCACTGTCCCCACGTTCGTGACAGTTACCGCGGCACCAAAATGCTCAATTTGTTCTTTAATTACAGCAACAATATCTTGTTCTCGGGTTGCCATCTTAACCTCTCTCTTCTAATGTCATTACTAGAAAATAACTTTCAAATCCCCCCAACCCCCCTTTAGTAAAGGGGGGCGAGGGGGGATTAACCTTTACCCACAAACTACGGAAAATTTCTATCTTCTCGCTTCAACCAAACTTCTTTTCAAGGTTTCCAATTTTTGATGGATGCTGCCGTCAATAAGCATGTCACCGATTCGGGCTATGAATCCTCCGATGACGGATGGGTCTACCTGAGCGTCAACAACAACTTTGCGCTCAACAATTTCTCCAAGACGGTGAGAAATTGCATCCCTCTCTTTGTCACCCAAAGACAAGGCAGTCGTCACTTTAGCACGTTCAATACCGCGGTGAACATCCAGCAAGTTATTATACTGGTGGAAGATATCCTTGCTGCGCCTTAATAACCCTTTGCTGGCCAGAAGAAGAGCCAGGTTAAAGGCCAGGAGGTTTATCTCCCCCAATCGCTTCTGCAAAAGATTTTTCTTAGCATCGAAGGGAAGCCGAGGGTTTTGCAGCAAAGCCATGAGTTCTTCATCTGTCGTTAAGTCGGCTATTTTCCCCAGACCTTCTTGCCAGCTTTCCAGCTCATTTTTTTCCAAAGCGAGCTCGAAAGCAGCCTGAGCATAACGTTTACCAGATGATATTTTAGGCATCTCTCAAATTAACTTTTCTTGAGGACGACACTTTCCTGAAGTGTCTCCTCAATCAGCTTATGATGTTTTTCCTTGTCTAGAGTCTCTTTGATTACTTTTCCAGCCGCCGATATGGCAATATCCACGAATTCCCGGCGCAAATCTCCAACGATTTTATCGCGCTCTGTCTCTAACTCAGCTCGAGTTCGATCAACGATAACCTGTGCCTGCTTGGTTGCCTCCTGTCTCGATTCTTCCTTCAGCCTTTCCCCGACTTGCATCGCCTGAGAGATAATAGACTGTGCCTCCTGGCGCCCCTTCTCAATCTGTTTTTGCACCTCTACCTTGGCTTGCTCAAATTCTTTCTTTGTTGCCTCAGCCAGTTCCATTGACTCCTTTGTCCTTTTCGCTCTCTCGTCAAGCATCTTCATCACCGGTTTGTATAAGAAGAGGCGTAATAGTACAAATAGGACAATGAAATTGATAACAAAGACTACCAACAGTGGTAAATTAACACCTAGACTGGCGAAGCCTCCCATTTTACCCCCTTTAATGATTCATTCACAGAGATGATATGTCCCTGAATGTTAAACCCGCAGGACCAAAAACATAGCTAGTCCGGCGAGAGAAAACACTGCTATGATTATGGCAACAATAATTGCTGCTAAACTCGCAGGTAATCCTCCCTCTCCCATGGTTACACCTCCTTACTTGACGACCATAGCTAGGATAATGCAAACGATTAGGACGTAAATCCCTATTGCCTCGGCAAGAGCACCAATCAAAATCATGTTGGTGAGAATTGCCCCTCTGGCCTCAGGGTTGCGTCCCAAGGATTGCATGGCTGAAAAGCCGATGAGTCCCAACGCTAAGGCTGGGCCAAAAAACCCCAACCCCGCAGCCAAACCGATCACTAACATTTTTACTACTTCTGGTGTCATTTATAGCCCTCCTTTCCTTTTTTTATTCTGTCTCTTCATGCGGAGATACAGCAATCGTGGCAAATACAAGGGTTAAACCCGAAAAAATAAGAGCTTGGATCAGACCGATCAGTAATTCCAACCCATAAAAGGGGATGGTAAATACGAGAGGGATAAGGAAACTGGAGACCAAAATCAATATCTCACCAGCCGTCATATTGCCGAAGAGACGGAAAGTGAAGCTGAGCATGCGGATAAGATGACTGAATATCTCTAGTACACCGACGAATAAATTAATGAACCCGAAAACAATGTTCATCACTCCCTGGCCAATCTTACCTTTCAATAGTTCCTTAAGCCCTTCTACCATCTGGCGGACATTGATGAACTCGCTAAGGTAATGAAAAACTCCCACTGCCCTCATTCCCCAGGACTCAACAAAGATGAAAGACATAATAGCGATGGAGAGGGGTACGTTCACATCGGTGTTCGCTGCCCGGAATAAAGGTGCAAATTTGCCATCATGCTCGATAACCCCGATGGAGCCAAAAAAGGGCAAGAGAGCTATATAAGCGTTGGAGATGACGTAGATGAAGATCGTGGCCACTCCAGAAAAGAGCATCCTGGCATGTTTTTTACCGGCTACGCTTTCGACAAAGTTCAACAATCCCTCTACGATTGCCTCTGCCATAGCTTGACGTTTGCCAGGAATAAGTTTCATCTTATGAGTTAAGAAAAGGGATAAAACTAACAGCACGATGATCGTAAGCCAGGAAGCAAGGAGAGTGTTCGTAATAGAGAAGTGACCGACATGAAAGACTGGCTCCGCGGGAAGCTCAACCGTTGGTCTAGGGACTTGGAAGATGCCAGGGGGGGTCGTACCCAAAAAACTGGAACCGAGAGGACCAAAAACCAAGCCAATGCCAAAGAGGACTAAAACGGGGATAAAGAAAAATACTAAAATTTTGAGGCGACTAGAACCTATTCTCATTTCTTCTTATTATTTTCTTTTTTTAGTTTTTCTTGCTCAGCCTGATATTGGATGAGCATACGAAATAAGCCAAAAAAGGCAATGACCGTGCCAACCCCAAGACCGATAAGGGTAAATAAGGGACGCTTATTAAATACCTCAGGACGATCTAGCCAATAACCAATCCCAACGGGAATGATCAAGCTCAAAGCCACATACCAACCTATTGTTAGTAAGAATTGAAGCGGTCTTATCCACTCTTTCAAATAAGCCTCCAAGAGCGGTTAAGAAGGTAAAGTTTTGCTCCTTTTGATCACTTATCAAACTAAGTTGATTAGATAAGGGAGCAAAAATTGTGAATTAGTTAACATGAATCAAACAAGTTGTCAATCTTTTTTTTGTTCATTGATTTCAAACAGTTAAAGGATGGTCTACTTTTTGGGAGAGGATGTCGAGATTCTCCTCTTTTCTATTAAGTACCCCCTCCATTTTGCAATGGCCCTCAAAGATTCCACCCTCATTAATGGTAAGGATTGGGGTGAACAGGTTTCCATAGACTTTACCTGTGGAATGGATTTCTACACGTCCCTTGGCATATACCTCCCCCTCCACCAGACCATTAATGATGATCGTATTGATCCCGATCTTTCCTTTGACGATTGCTGTTTCACCAACGATGAATGTTCCGCTTTCGAAGATTTCTCCCTCGAATTTCCCATCCAAACGAAATACGCCTTCAAAAGTCATCTTTCCTTCAAAGAGGGTCTCCTTTCCCAGATAAGCGCTAATTTCCTCTGGGGTGGGGGGAGGGGTGGAGATGCTTTTAGAAAAAATGGATTTTCCTCCTGACATCTTAAACTCCTTTCAGCAGGTTAAGGATAAGGTTGAGGTTAAGACTAACCAAAGATATTTGAAATATCTCTACTCTGGATTCCCGTTTTCACGGGAATGACACCATGTTGGTTGCCTTGTCATTCCTGCGGAAGCAGGAATCCAGGACAAGCCCAATGAAAATGTTAGAGATAAATTCTCAGACTTCAATGTGTAAGAATCTAACATTAATACTCAGGTTTCTAAACCTTAACCTAAACCTCAGCCTTGGCTCACACTATGCTCTATGCGTTTTTTAGGATCGCTTCTACAATCCTTTCCAAATCTTCATAGGAATAATATTCGATCTCAATCTTTCCTTTTTTATCTTTTTGAGTGATATGAACTTTTGTTCCTAAGTATTTCCTCAAAGAATCCTGCAGGCTGCTGAGTTGACTTTCTAAATCACCCCTTCTCTTAACCGAGGCAGCCTTCTTTTTCGGTGTCTCTGACCATCGCTTCGCCAGGGCTTCAGCCTCTCTCACTGAAAGGCCCTTTTTAATAATCAGGGCGCAGAGTTCCCGCTGCTTTTCTTTATTCTCGAGGCTGAGGATAGCTCTGGCATGCCCAGAAGTAATGAGATTTTGTAGGAGTTGATTCCTTATTTCTAATGGGAGCTTTAAAAGGCGGAGGGTATTGGTGATGGTCGTTCGATCCTTGCCCATCCGCTTACTCAAATTCTCCTGGCTGATATTGAACTCTTCTATCAAATGCTTGAAAGCCTCGGCCGCCTCAATCGGGTTGAGGTCCTCCCTCTGCAGGTTTTCGATGAGAGAGATTTCAAAAGCCTCCCTCCCTTCGGTCTCTTTGACTATTACAGGAACTTCTTTTAGTCCCGCCTTTTGTGCTGCCCGCCATCGACGTTCTCCGATGATCAGCTCGTAACCCTGGTCGACCCTTCTGACAATCAGAGGCTCCAAAATTCCTTTTTCTTTGATGGACTCTGCCAATTCCTGAAGTTTCGATTCGTCAAAATGCTTTCGGGGCTGAGATCGATTGGGGATGATCTCTTCAAGCCCGCAATAGAGGAGCGTCCTCGGTTCTGCTTGTCCAAATTCCGGGAGAAGCGCTCCCAGACCCTTTCCTAAAGCCATTCTTTTAGTTGCCATCGGTCTTTCCATTCATCATGATTTCTCTGGCCAAGTTCAAATAACTTTCTGCACCTTTCGAATGAATATCATATAAGAGGATGGGTTTTCCATGGCTGGGAGCTTCACTCAATCGAATGTTTCGAGGGATGATCGTCGTGAACACTTTATCCTTGAAGTGTTTTTTTACCTCATCCGCTACCTGGTGAGAGAGGTTATTCCGGCCATCGAACATGGTGAGCAAAATCCCCTCGATCTCTAACTTTGGATTGAGGAACTGTTTAATCAGGCGGATCGTCTTGAGAAGTTGACCCAGCCCTTCCAAGGCATAGTATTCGCACTGGAGAGGGATGATCACAGAGTGGGCGGCTGTCAATGAGTTGATGGTCAGCAGGCCCAGGGAGGGAGGGCAATCAATAAAAATATAATCGTAGTCAGCCTCGACCTCTTTGATCAAGTGGTCCAACTTTTTCTCGCGGTCTTTTTCCTGAATCAGTTCCACTTCTGCACCGATCAAATCTGTATTGGATGTGACTACATCCAGGAAGGCCAGAGCGGTCTTCTGGATCATTTCCCTCAGTCCAGAACCGTGAAGCAGGGCGTGGTAGATGGTCCCATTGGACCCTTCTTTGTTTAAACCCACACCGCTCGTTGAATTTCCCTGTGGATCAATGTCGATGAGAAGAACTTTTTTCTCTGCGGCAGCGACGGAGGCAGAAAGATTGACTGCCGTGGTTGTTTTTCCCACCCCTCCTTTTTGATTGGCAATACAGATGACTCTTGCCATAACGAGAAATGTTGACAGGAGCGCTGCCTACTCCGCCGAAGTAGCTTAGGCTACGTAGGCTGGATCGCTTGAGGAGCACTTCGTTTGAGGGTAGAGACTTTTGCCTTCGACCTCCTCCCTCAAGTTCTCCGAAGGAGAACGCTCCTCTAACCTTTATCAAAGCTCTTTATAGCACAAAAAAGGGATGGATGGAAAGACAAAGTTGTGCTTATATATCTTTTCAAACAGGAGAATTGTTCTTTTGAAAGAACTGAAAGGAAGGATCAGAGGAACGGTTTTTTGCAATCGGTATCGGGTTCCCTCTGTTTTGGTAAGCAGTCTCATTTCTTTATTGTCCGCCGCACCTTTCATGGCTATGACGGTTCCTCCTTCTTTCAGAAAAGGGAAACTCAAGATGAGAAGGGTTCGAAGATCGGAAAAAGCCCTTGAGAGGGTGATATCAAACCGTCCTCCCAAGCTTTTGAGGATTCCCTTATCTTGAACACGGCCATGGATAGCCTCTATTCCTTTTAAACCGAGGGTTCGGATAATATGTTTTTGGAAATCGACTTTTTTATGAACAGAGTCAATCAAGGTCACTTCAAGGGCGGGGTGGATGATTTTTAAGGGAATGCCTGGGAAACCCGGCCCTGAACCGATGTCCAGGATAGAGGAATATTTAGGGAGATAAGGATGGACCGAGAGGGAATCGAGAAAATGTTTTAGGACAATTCCTTTCTCTGATCGAATAGCAGTGAGATTGATCTTCTGGTTCCATTTGAGAAGTTCCCTCAGATAAAGATCGAAAGCCTCTACTGCTTTTCCATCTAAATGGATTCCAAATGTCTTTGCCCCTTCAACGAGGAGATCTTTATTCTCCGGTTCCATTGAAAAAAACATATCATAAAATCGCCTCTTTGGCTACAAGCCAGGTCTTTAAATTTTGCGAATTCTTATTGACTTGTGATGCTATCGGAGA
>PEUO01000058.1:997-11799 GCA_002780715.1 Deltaproteobacteria bacterium CG03_land_8_20_14_0_80_45_14 | reverse complement strand
CTTTTGAGGATGTCAGAAAAATCCTTTCAGGAAATGATACGGCAGCCAAAATCCAGCCGCACGGACCACCGATCTACTGAAAGAGGTCTTTGGAAAGTAGACCGCGAAATCTCGAAGTTAAAAAGCAGAAAAAATTCAGGGCGGGGTTTCCCCGCCCTTTTTGTTCCATCCATTTTTTTTTGACCTCAAAAGTGTTTTTCTGTTACAATGTTTTCAATTGAACTTTGCAGATTCCATCTATCACCCTCACCCTCGCCCTCCCCCGTCAAGGGGGAGGGAGGAAAGGAACTATGACCAAAGCCAAAACCCATTTTGTTTGTCAGTCCTGCGGATACCAGGTTCCCAAATGGTTGGGGAGGTGTCCGGGATGTCAGGAATGGAATACTTTCGTTGAAGAGCGGGTGGTTGAGGAAAAAGTTCCTGAACGAGACCTCCTCGGTTTTGAGACGGAAGCCGTTCCAACGCCTATCACTGAAATTGTTGGTGAAGAAAGAGGAAGATTTCAGATCGGGATTGGGGAATTTGATCGAGTTCTTGGAGGGGGGATCGTTTTTGGATCGGTGATTCTGGTCGGGGGCGATCCCGGCATTGGCAAGTCCACGCTTCTCCTTCAGGTGATGAACCGTTTAGCGTCAAAGGGGAAAAGAGTCCTTTACATCTCGGGAGAAGAGTCGCTTCAGCAGACCAAGATGAGGGCAGATCGATTAGGAATTTCCTCAGAACACCTCTTTGTGGTTTCTGAGGCATCCTTAGAAAAAATTCTCCAGGATATCCAGACGAACAGACCATCGACAGTGGTAGTTGATTCCATTCAGACGATATATTCCTCCGAACTTCGTTCGACACCTGGATCGATCAGTCAGGTCAGAGAGGCGTCAAGCCGGTTGCTCTATTTGGCGAAACATCTCTCCATTCCCATCTTTCTCATCGGTCATGTGACCAAGGAGGGTTTTATCGCAGGGCCAAAAGTTTTGGAGCACATGGTGGATACTGTTCTTTATATTGAAGGGGAAACCACCCACGCCTTCCGCATCTTGAGGGCGGTTAAAAACCGCTTTGGCTCCACCAATGAGATTGGCGTCTTTGAGATGAAGGACTCCGGACTGGTGGAAGTGGTTAGCCCCTCTGAATTTTTCCTTTCCGAACGGACCGAATCCACCTCTGGCTCTGTCGTCATGCCCAGCATGGAGGGTTCGAGGCCCATCTTAATTGAACTTCAAGCTTTGGTCGTTCCCACAAACTTTGGGTTGCCACGGAGAACAGCCGAGGGAGTAGACGTTAACCGTGTATCACTTCTCGTCGCCGTCATGGAGAAAAGATTGGGGATTCATCTCAATAATCAGGACATTTTTCTCAACATCGCTGGCGGAATGAAGGTGGAGGAGCCTGCCGCTGATTTAGGAGTGATCTCTGCCATTGCCTCGAATTTTAAAGATAAAGTGGTTGATCCAGAAATGGCGGTCTTTGGAGAAGTGGGGTTGGGAGGAGAGGTGAGAGGCGTTAGCCAATCAGAGGTCAGAGTGAAAGAAGCATCGAGGCTTGGATTTAAACGATGCCTTATGCCGAAGCAGAATCAAGAAAAGGTGAAGGGAACGAAGGGCATCGAATTGATCGGAGTCAGAACAATTCAAGAAGCAATGAAAGCACTGTTCTAGAAAATCAATGCAAAATTAGCATTGAAAAATTAGCATCGAAAAAGAAAATTGTTAATTCTGCCTGCCTACCGCAGGCAGGCAATTTACCAGCAATTTTCGGTGAAAATACAGCGAGATTCTTCAGTCGATAGGGCTTCCTTCGACTACGCTCAGGACAGGCTCTTCAGAATGACATTACGAAAGTCTCCAGTTGTCATTCTGAGCGAAGCCCTGAACCTAGTATGGTACAGGGCGAAGCGAAGAATCTCAATAGTTTGTGAACTCACCGAGAATTGCTGGCAATTTACAGCGAGGTTTGATAGGAGTGTGTTATGCAAAAATGGGCCATTGGATCGATATTCGCGCTCTTCATTTTTTTATGTTTACCTTATAGTCAGGGACAGGAGAGACTCCAGAATCCGGGGGAACTTTACGATTCGTCCATGGAACTCTATTATAAAGGTAGATGTGAAGAAGCCGTCCAGGGTTTTTCAAAAATCGTCCAATCTGCTTCAACCAGCAAATTAGTCTCCTACTCCCAATATATGATCGGGCTGTGCTTTCTCAAGATGGAAAGATATGAAGAAGCCATTCAACAGCTTCAACTCTATTTAATAACTTATCCTGAAGGTGATCGCATCAGAGAAGCAGAGAAAGGGATCCAGATCGCAAAGGGCCAGTTGAAAGAGAAGACCCCTCCGCAGTCCACCGTTTCTAAAACAATTGTGGCGCCAAAATCTCTCTCCGGGGAAAGGGGGGTGAAGAGGCGAGTATGCGCACAGGTCACCTATTTCCAAGGAAAGAATCTTGAGGAAGTGGAAAAGAGAGTGAAAGAGTTGAAACATGCTGGTGTAAATACAATTATCCTCAAAGTCTTCCAGAATAAAGGGGATCGACTATATAAATTTGTTACGGCCCATCATGATGAGGGAGTCTATTTTAAAACAGAATATGCTCCGGTGGTCGATGATATCTTGGAGAAAATTGCAGAGATCGTTCACCGGAATGGACTTGAAATCTTTGCCTGGATTACCACCCGTTATGCCAACTACGGCTTAGATGGGCATCCTAAATATCGGTGCAAGAGATATAATTTTGAAACAAAAAAGATGGAGGTGGCCAGGGGGTTCAATCTCTTTCATCCCGAAGTGTTGAAACGCCTGGAGGGCCTTTTCCGCGACCTGGGCCGCTACCCCATTGAAGGAATCCTGCTTCAGGACGATCTGATCCTTAAACATGACGAAGACTTCAGCGCCGAAGCAAACAAAGCCTTTCTGAAGGAGTATGGATACTTGCCCCATCCGGATCTCTTTTATATTGAACCCTATAAATCGGAATCCGGAAAATATTATGTCAAAGCTTATACCGATCGTTTTAGGTCCTGGGCAAACTGGAAGAACCGTTGGTTAGTGAATGTGGCCAAACGACTGATGGCTTCCGCCAGAGAATCAAATCCGAACTTACAATTTGCCATCAATCTCTATTTTGAGGCCGTCATCAACGACTTTAACGGCGTGGCCTGGTTTTCACAGACTCTTTCAGGAGCATTGGAAAACAATTTCGACTATTACGCCATCATGGCCTATCACCGACAGGCCATGAAAAATCGAAATATAGAAGTGAAGGAAGCTATAGGCCTGATGGCTGAGGCCGCCCAGAAGGCAATTGAAGCGGTGGGAGATCCCTCTAAGGTGATGATGAAAGTTTGGATTCTCGATTGGAAGAGTAATGAAGCGGTCAGTTATGAATTGGCCCCACGGAAAGAGATAGAAGAGATCTTAACGGCAATCTTGAATCATGGTGAAGTGAGCTTAGCCTTTGTTCCCTACATCGATCAATTTCCCCTCCATTCATTAAAGGGGAAATGGACGTCTTCTAAAAAAAGTTCGGAATAATTAGTTCGCCTGCCTACCGCAGGCAGGGAGTTCGGAGATAAAAACTTAAAACAAGAAGAACTTTAACTCATAACTCCGAACTCCCAACTCCGAACTGATGTTTCAGTGCGCCTCTGCCCAATTCTTTCCCGAATGGATAGAGATCTTGAGCGGGACAGAAAGCTCCATCACGGTTTCCATTTCATTCTGAATCATGGGGAAAGCATTTTGAAGTTCCTCTTCGGAAACCTCGAAGACCAATTCGTCGTGGACCTGCATGATCATTTTGGCGGAGAGACCGAGTTCTTCTATTCGATTCTGGATATGGATCATTGCGACCTTGATGATATCCGCTGCTGTCCCCTGGAGAGGAGTATTGATGGCCATCCTCTCTGTAGCCTGTCGGATGGCTACGGTTGGGGAGTGAATGTCCGGCAGATAGCGGCGGCGATGCAAAAGGGTCATCACATATCCCTTCTGCCTGGCCTCTTCTAAACTCTTTTCGATGTAGGTTTGAACGCCGGTGTATTTTTTAAAATATTCATCAATATAGGCCTGGGCGATCTTGGGATCGGTCCTCAATTGTTGCGAAAGACCATAAGCGCTCATCCCATAAATGATGCCAAAGTTGATCACCTTAGCCTCCCTTCTCATTGGAGGCGTCACCTTTTCTATTGGAACCTCAAAGATCTCCGAGGCGGTTCGGGCATGAATGTCTTCCTCTTTTTGAAAGGCTTCCATAAGGGTTTCATCTTGGGAGAGGTGGGCTAGAATTCTCAATTCGATCTGGGAATAGTCTGCAGAGACGATGGACCATCCTTTTTCTGGAATGAAGGCCTGGCGAATACGGCTTTCCTCCTCTGCACGAATAGGAATGTTCTGGAGGTTGGGATCACTCGAGGAAAGCCGTCCAGTGGCCGTCACGGTTTGATTATAAGAGGTGTGGACACGTCCGGTTTTCGGGTGAATCAATTTTGGAAGGGCATCGATATAGGTGGATTTGAGTTTGCTCAGATTGCGATAACCGAGAATCTCGAGAGGGAGGTCATGCTGGAGAGAGAGTTTGGTCAGGACCCCCACATCCGTGGAGTAGCCCGTTTTGGTCTTCTTGGCCACAGGTAGTTTCAGTTTGTCAAAAAGGATTTTTCCCAATTGCTGGGATGAGTTGATATTGAAGACCTCTCCTGCTAACCCGTAGATTCGCTCTATCTTCTGTTGGAGCTGGGTTTCAATCTCTTTCGAATATTCTTGGAGAAGGTCCAGATCGATTTTCACTCCATTCATCTCCATTATTGCCAAGACGGTGATGAGGGGCGTCTCCACATGGTCAAAGAGATCTTTAAATCCCCCTTCCTTCAGTTTTGGGAAAAGGAGGTGAGAGAGTTGGAGGGTGACATCCGCATCTTCACAGCTGTAATCCCTTGCCTTTTCAAGTTCGATCTGGTCGAAAGTCACTGCCTTCATCCCGCTCCCCACCACCTCTTTGTAGCTCATAACAGAGCGATCCAAATATTCCTGGGCAATTTCACTCAGGTTGTGGTTATGTTTGGTGGGATTGAGAAGGTAGGAGGCGATCATCGTATCCCCGTCTATTCCTTGGAGGCGAATTCCATATCCTTTCAGAACGATCCATTCATATTTGATGTTCTGACCTACCTTCTTCACTCCCCTGTCCTCCAAAATAGGCTTTAACTGTTCCAATACCCAGGAAAGAGGCAGTTGCTGAGTCGTCTCCCGATGTTGGTGACCAAGAGGAATATAGAAAGCTTGATGGGGGGCGCAGGACAGACTGATTCCAACGAGATCGGCCCACATTGGATAAGGGGATGTGGTCTCGAGATCGATGGAAAAGCATGCGGCCTTTCTCAACTCTTCTAATAAGGCGAGGAGTTCATTTCGATCCGTGATCAAACGATAGACCCTTCCCGCTGACAGGGAGGTCTTTTCTTGAAAGAGTTCTTTGAGAAGTTTGTTGAACTCCAACTCTTTGAATATCTCCTTAAGGCTCTTTAGATCAGGGGGGGATAAGGAAAAATCTTTTAACTGGCAGCGAACGGGCACATTGGTATGGATCGTTGCCAACTGCCGACTGAGGCGAGCGAGATCTCCATGGGTCTTTAAATATTCTTTCAATTTCTTCCGGGGAATTTCTTCCACATGGATCAAAAGATTTTCGATCGATCCATAAGCCTTGATCAATTGGATGGCCGTCTTCTCTCCAATCCCAGGAACACCCGGGATGTTATCGATGGCATCTCCGGACAGCCCCATTACTTCCACCACCTGTTCAGGTGAAACGCCGAAACGCTGGATGACTTCTTCCACCCCGAACCTTTTCTCTTTCATGGTGTCATAGACCTGAATCCGATCACTGACCAGTTGAAGGATGTCTTTGTCACCCGTGATGATCACGACATCGACTTCTGACTCCAGTCTCTTGGCTACCGTTCCGATGAGATCATCCGCCTCGTATCCTTCCATCTCCAAGAGGGCAATCCGGTATCCCTCGATGATCTTTTTGATATAAGGAATCTGGGGGGTAAGCGCCTCTGGCATGGCGGGCCGGTTGGCTTTGTATTCTTTATAGACCTCGCTTCGAAAGGTGGGAGCCTTTGAATCGAAGATCACGGCAAGGTAATCCGGCCGGTGTTCCTTAAGCACTTTAAGAAGCATCTGGATGAAGCCAAAGGTCGCATTAGTCGGGAGACCCTTGGAATTGGAGAGATGACCGATGGCATAAAATGCTCGAAAGAGATAAGAGGAGCCATCGATTAGAAAGAGTTTGGGTCGATCAGGCATAAGTCTTACAGCATAGGGCAGAGAGCATAGCGCATAGCGTTAAAATTCTTTACCCCGTTAGAAAGCCCCGCTGCTTGCCCCATTAGAAATTTTCCATTATTACCAAGGATTCCCTTTAGTAACCTATTTCTAACGGGGTTTATTCTCTGCGCTTTGCGCCATGCGAGTTATCATTAAAAAGTTCACGGGATATTCGTATGAACTCGATTCCCGCCAGAGTTCTTGGCAATATACATCGCGTCATCCGCAGATTTGACAAAACCCTCCAGGTCAAAGTGGTCCTGGTATTCAGATAGGCCAATGCTGACTGTAATGTTTTGAAATTCGGCCTGTTCGATAGAAGAGCGGATGCGTTCCGCAATGGTCAGGGCATGATCCACGGAGGCGCCGATGAGAAGGATAGTAAATTCATCCCCTCCGTAACGATAGCCAGAATCGACATTATACCGGATGGAATGTTTCACAATCTCGCCGATATTTTTCAAGACCTTATCCCCTTCCAAATGACCGTAGAGATCATTATATCTTTTGAAATTATCGAGATCGAACATCAAGAGCGAGAGGGAGATTTTCTGCCGCCTTAGACGGGCTAATTCGGCTTCTAAAGTCTTGAAGAAATGGCGGTGGTTGTAAAGACCGGTCAAATCATCGGTGATGGAGAGCCTTCTCACCTCCTCCTCCAATTTTTCTTTCTCCTTCAGGGTTTTGTACTTTTCCAGACACTGGTTGACGATGTGGATCAGATGCTCATTCTCGAAGGGTTTCTTCACAAAGTCAGAAGCCCCTTCTTTGAGGGAGTGGATGGCATTCTCGACTGTGGCAAAGGCCGTCAGCATGATGACACATTGGAGGGGATTGATCATTTTAATTTTTCTCAAGGCTTCGGTGCCATCGATCCCCGGGAGGTTGATATCCATCAAGACCACTTCAGGTTTTTCCTCTTCGGCCTTCCTCACTCCTTCTTCACCCGTCGAGGCAATGGCCACATCGTATCCCTCGTAGTAGAGGAGTTTCTGGATAATTTCTAATGTATCCGGCGCATCATCAACGATCAGGACTTTTCCCTTTACTTCTCTACGAACGGTTGAGTCTTCCATCTTCGTTCTCCACAGGGAGAGGGAGGGTAAAATAAAAGGCGGAGCCCTTGCCCAATTGGGACTCCACCCAGATACTCCCACCGTGTTCTTCAACTAACCGTTTAGCAATAGCGAGCCCCAAGCCTGTTCCACCGTATTTGCCGCCCTCGACCTGGTAAAATTCATCAAAGATCATCTGGAGCTTATCTTCCGGGATACCTATTCCTGTATCTCTCATTTCAAGGAGAATAGATTGATCCTTTTGGGTGGCGATGATCGAAACCTGACCTCCATCGCCAGTAAATTTGAATGCATTGGAGAGGAGGTTAATAAAGATATCATGAAGCGCAGTTCTATCGGCATAGATGTGGAGGTCTTGTGGAATGTTGACCTGAACGGAGAGGTTCTTCTCCACGGGTGTGACTTCATTGATATATCCTCCCACCACCTCAGAGAGCAAGATCGGTTCTCGGTTGAAGAGGAGGCGGTTAGATTTAATCCGGCTCAAATCCAGCATTTGATCCATTCTCATTTGAATCCGATTGGTATTCCTCTGGATGGTGAGAAGATAGGATTTCAGGTGTTCGGGAACCTTTCCTTCTTTTTCGGAAAGGATGAAATCAATATTGGCCTTGATGGCCGTGAGCGGAGTTTTTAATTCATGGGAGGCGATGCCAATAAATTTCATTTTAGTCTCGTCCATCTCCTTTAACTCACGGTTGACCATTTCCAATTCCCTCTTGGCAGCTTGGAATTCTTCAAGCATCTTCAAGGTGGAGGTTCTCGCCCGGTTCAGTTCCGCAATGTTCTCCTCTAACTGGCGGGTTCGCTCCTCCACTTTTCTTTCGAGGTCGATTCTGGACTCTTTCAACTGGAGGGTCATTTGGTTAAAGTCTCTGGCCAAGTCTCCAATTTCATCTTTGGACCGAATATCCACGGCCTGCGCCAATTCTCCCCTTGCCACTCTCTCGGTGGCCTCAGCCAACTTTTCGATCGGCCGGAGGAGGACCCGGGTCAGAATGAGGGTGAACAAAATTCCTATACCGATCACCCCTAAAGTGACAAGGAGAATATCTCTTTTTAATCCATTGATCTGGCTGTCTGTTTCAGAAAGAGAAAGGCCAATTTGGAGAGTTCCGATCATCTGACCCTCTTTGGAGTGGATGGTTTGAGTAATTTGGCGGGTCAATTGAGGGTTATGAAACCTTCCTTTCTTCACCGCATGGGCCCACCTCTCTCCAGAATTATCATAAAGCGAACATACCACGACATCTTCATTCTCGACGATTCTCTCAGCGATGTTTTGTAGGAAGAGCCGATCTGAGAGGCCCATTCCATGCTCGATGAGAAGGCTATAGGAATTGGCCATGGATCTTCCATAAGTCTCCCAATGGCTTCGAAAAAGAGTCATCTCCCTTGCGACAGAGAAATAGCCAAATGCCGCCGCGCTCATCAAGACCAAAAAGAACATGGCGATGATGAATTTAAAGGTCAGGCTGATTCGGAAACGAAAGAATTGTTTAGAAAATAGCTTCATACTCAATAATTGATATTCTAAGCGAATAGAACGAATGACAGCGAATGAATCGAATATCTCCTATCGTTAAACCGGCTCATAGATGCAATAGGGTTCTTCAGCCATGTATTCCCCGAAGATCTCGTAGGCCCGGGCCCGGCAACCTCCACAGACCTTTCTAAACTCGCACCTTCCGCATTTTCCCTGATAGCCATTGGTGTTGCGAAGATTCTTGAAAACTTCAGATTTCGCCCAGATCTCCTGGAATGATTTTTCCCTGACATTTCCACAATTCAATTCTAAATAGCCGCAGGGTTGAACCTGGCCGACATGGGAGATGAAACAGAAGGAGACGCCTCCCAGACATCCACGGGTCATCGCATCCAATCCGTGTTCTTTCGAGGCGATCTTCTTTCCCTCCTTTTTTGCTCGCTGTCGCAGAATGCGATAATAGTGAGGGGCGCAGGTCGCTTTGAGTTGAAGAGGGACTTTATCGATCTGTTCATAAAACCAGTGGAGCGTTTTTTCGTAGTCCAGAGCGGATATTTCCTGATCTCTCAGCTCTTTTCCCCTCCCCGTCGGAACTAAAAGAAAGATGTGGAGAGCAACCGCACCCAGATCCACAGCCAGACGAAGGATGTCAGGGATCAGATGGAGATTGACCTGCGTAATGGTGGTATTGATCTGGAATTCGATGCCCCCTCTCTTTGCCATCTCGATTCCCCGAAGGGAGCCTTCAAAGGAACCCTTAACCTTCCGGAAGGCATCGTGTGTTTCGGCAGTTGGGCCGTCGATGCTGATGCTGATCCGCTGAATCCCTGAAGCCTTCATGTTTTGGACGATTTCTTCAGTGAATAATGTCCCGTTTGTGGCCATCACCATCCGGAACCCTTTTGCTGTTCCATAGGATGCCAGGTCGAAGATATCCGCTCTAAGCAGAGGTTCTCCCCCGGTCAGGATGATGACAGGCTTGCTGAAGGAGGCGATTTCATCCATCACCCTGAAGACCTCCTGCGCTGAAAGCTCTCCTTCGTATGGACCGTACTCCGCGGAAGCGCGACAATGAATACAGGCGAGATTGCAGCTTCGGGTCAACTCCCATGCGATCATTCTCAACGGATGCTGATCAGTTCGGAGTTCGCCTGCCTGCCGGACAGGCAGGGAGTTCGGAGTTTTTAGTTTTTGATTCTTAACTCTCAACTCATAATTCATAACTCATAACTCATAACTACTTTCTACTCTCCAATTTTTTGGCTGCCTCTTTGGCAAAGTAGGTGAGGATGAGATCCGCCCCCGCTCTTTTAATGGAGGTGAGCGATTCCATCATCACCTGTTCTCCGTCCACCCATCCGAGTTGCGAAGCCGCCTTGACAAGAGCAAATTCGCCACTGACATTGTAAGCGGCCACAGGGATGTTAAAGGTTTGCTTCACCCGGTAGATGATATCCAAATAGGGAAGGGCGGGTTTGACCATGACGATATCCGCCCCTTCTTCAATGTCGAGCTGAACCTCTCTCAAGGCCTCATCTCCATTGGCTGGATCCATCTGGTAGGATTTTCGATCACCGAATTGGGGTTTCGATTCTGCAGCCACTCGGAAGGGTCCATAAAAACTGGAAGCATATTTTGCCGAATAGGCCATGATGGGAATGTCCTCAAATTGGTTTTCATCGAGGATCTTTCGAATGGCTCCCACCCTTCCATCCATCATATCAGAAGGCGCCACGATATCCGCTCCTGCCCTGGCATGAGAAAGGGCCTGACGGGCGAGAAGATCAAGCGTTTCGTCATTCAAAATTCTTCCCCCCTCTACTACCCCGCAGTGTCCATGGCTGGTATATTCGCAGAGGCAGACATCGGTGATGATGAGAATGCCTTCCACCTTTTCTTTAAGTTGCCTCAC
>PEUO01000058.1:0-956 GCA_002780715.1 Deltaproteobacteria bacterium CG03_land_8_20_14_0_80_45_14 | reverse complement strand
CCAATTCATCCTTCTTTTCGGGGATGCCAAAGAGGATGATGCCAAGGATCCCCAAGGATTTGGCCTCCTTCACCTCTTTGATCAGGTGATCGATAGAGTACTGAAAATGTCCGGGCATAGAGGAAATGGGCTGTTTCGATCCTTTTCCAGGACGGACGAAAAGGGGAAGAATCAGGTCATCCGGCCTGAGGTGGGTTTCTCTAATCATTCTTCGAAATAGTTCATCTTTTCGCAATCTTCTTGGTCTATACTGGGGAAACTTCATTTTGCCTCCTTTACCCCGTTAGAAAGCCCCGCAGCTTGCCCCGTGTGAAGCTGCGCTTCTATCGGGGCAAGCAGCGGGGATGAAAACTATTCCTTTTTCAGCGAACTCCGTTAAAAAGTAAAAGTCTTTCTAACGGGGTTTACTTTTATCTTTCCTTACTTTTTACAATATTTTAGGGTAATTGTCTATAAAAGTTGGGGACGGCTCTCAAATAACAATTTATAAACAAATGGTTACAAACTATTTATCCTAACTTGTATTAGAAATCTGTATCATAGGTCCCATAAAATACGTTGTGAAACTTAACTTCTTGACAAGCAATTTTTCATAATGGTATTGAATGTGCAACCGTGGAGTAAACTCTTGAGAGGGGCAGATATGAATGCCAAGAAAATAGACCTGACCCCAACGGCTCCTAACCTTCGGCTCACTATGAATCTGGAGGTTGACGATTCCCGATTGAAATGTGGAAACAAAAAAGGCAGGACCATTTCTGAACCCCGCCTCGTTTTTACACAGAGATTTTACACAGAGAACTGTTACACAGAGAACTTGACAAAGCTCCTGGGAAATGTTAATTCTTTCTTGTGCTACTAAAGGATTATAATAAGTTACGTGGGGGCTGTTCTTTATTGACTAACAAGAAGGAGGTATCTAAATATGGCAGTAAAAATTGGTGAAGTTACATCTG
>PEUO01000057.1 GCA_002780715.1 Deltaproteobacteria bacterium CG03_land_8_20_14_0_80_45_14 | reverse complement strand
TTTTTCCCCGAAGTCAAAGATTTATCCAACCGAAGGCTTAAGAAAGCATAATCAGAGAACCCTTTCAATTTTTTCACACCTTCTCAGGGCTTACACAGAGGCTTTGAAACAAAAGCAAAAATGGCAAAAATAGAACCGTCCCCTTTTTAGAAGATACTCGCTCTTTACGGAGAATTTAAATAAATTTTCTTGAGAGACTATGGAGCAGGCCTTCCCTCAAAATTCAAGATGTCAACGGTCATCTTGCCCGAAAGGTGACTTTTATTTTTTGCAAGCCTTTCCAATTCTTTATAAACACCACTTGGCAGGTATTTCTCTCCACACTGCTCGCAAACTCCTACTGGAACATCTTTAATAACCACAAGCGTATCTCCCCAACGATAGTCAATCGTAACTTGTTGTTCGACAACCTTAGCCTTGCAAAAGTAACATTTATCAATCATTTTAACCTCCTCACCTTCTCGTTTTCCAATCCGTCTCCCATTCTCTCAGATCGGGTTCATAAGCAGTTATGATGAGAACTTCATCTTCCTCTAATCTACCACAAAGTATGTGCAATGGTCTACCTCGCTTTGTGAAACCTAATATTAAACAGCTTGGCCCTCTTGGATCATCTGAATAGGGTTCAATGATTGCACCTTCATAAATGGCTTCTTCAATCTCCCCAACTTCGATTTTTCTTAACCTCACTTTCTCGGTATGGGTAAACCCCGTTAGAAATTCCAGCGGGGCATTATTTCTAACGGGGTAAAGGAAATGATATGCTTCCCAGCCCTGATTTTCCTACGTCTCGCTTCTATATCCATTCTTATACATTCGTGATCCAATTTTCAAAATGTAAAACCCTTCGAACTCCCCCATTTATCTCTTTCCCCATCGCTCAGATTTTCTCTTAGCTCCATAAATCGTACTCCCTAATCAGAGTCTGTCCATAAATAGCCTTTTCCGTCATGCCGGACTTGATCCGGCATCCAGAAGGTCTTGAAAGGACTGGATTCCGGCTTTCACCGGAATGACAATTCTGATTGGGGCAGTCATTTATAAACAGACTCTAATTATTGGGTATGGGATATTGGCAATAGTCCGGCGAGCGTTTCTTCCCATGATTCAGCAAATTTAGATCGCAGTAAACCCCGTTAGAAATTCCAGTCGTTGCGACTCGAAACCGAGCGGGGCATTAAACCCCGCTGCAGCCGCCGGCCCAGAGGGCCTCTGGCCCGGAGGGAGCAGCGGGGCATTATTTCTAACGGGGTAAATATGAACCCGTCCCCAATTTTAAGACGATTTCCACCCTCCCAAGAAAAACCGATTTCTGTGTCAGGGCAGGCTACAACTACAAAAGAGTCAGGTTCGGGCAAGTTCATCCCAAAGCGCACCCTCAGCAAGTCATCCGCCACACCCGCACAACTGTAGCCAAGGGGATTTGGCGCATCGAGCCTACCCATTGCCTCCTGAAAGATCTTCCAGAATCCCTCTCCTTTAGCTTTATTCAGAGCTTGTTTAAATAAATGGGGCCGAGCCATTGCTTTTCCAATTAGGCTTTTCTTCCCTAAATCAATAATGGAACGCTCCGTACCCAAACTGACTGCAGAAGCAACATTCCTAACTAACACCCCATCCGACCTACAAATAGGAGGTGAAACCTCTTCTAATCTTATTTCACCAGTTTTATAATTTTGAATGATTTGTTTCATCGCTCAATTTGAAGAATGAGAGAGGGTGAATTAGAGAGTAAAGCAAGCTATGCGGTTTCGAACGGTCAATTTGAAAGCCATTTGTTTAAAAAATGCCTTAAGTGTTTTTGAATCCCGATTCTGAGATATCATTTGCCCCTTTATTTTCTTTTACTTTGCCAAAGGGCTCAAAATCTCTTCCAAGACCTGCCTTAATTCCGGAATGTGACATGAAATGACTTTGTCTTTAAGGTGCTTGTGGTCTTTGAAATCGAGACGCGGCTTGTGCACGGCATTATCATATCTAAATATCAGTTGACCATTTTTGTCTTGATAATGGTATGCATAGGTAAGTTTTTCGAGCTTGTATCGGAAATCAATGTACTCTGTTAAAAAAAGCTTTGACTCATCGATAAATTCGATTATCCCCCTTATCACACCAATCTTTTCAGTCCTGAAATCTGCCTTAATTTCGGAAGAAGTAATCAGAGCCGTCCTTGAATACTGGTCAACTTGTGCAGTAAAAACGGATAGATATTCAGCCAGAAACATATTCGATTTCTTCCAGCCGCTTCAGATCTTCGAGGATTCTCTCGCGGACCTTTAATTCTCCCTCCCATCTAACATATTCCTCATCCCCCCCGTGCAAGTCCTCCGCTCCAAATTGAGCAAAAAAAACTTCCGAGCTTACCTCATATTTGTCTTCAAATGCCTTGATCTCTTTCTCCGTCTTCTTCAGCCCGATCTCCAACCTTTTGATCTCGGCAGAGATTGCTGACCTTATAATTTCGGGCATTTCTTTTTGGTCGGATAGAATTCTGATCGTCGTCATCCCGCCTCACCTCGCATTCTCTTTTTCTCTATTATAACACCTCTGCCCTATCACGCCGGCCAAACCCAGCCGCTCCATTAATGGAGTCCGTCGAGTTGGTCCAATAGAGGAAAAATGGCTGAAATAAGGTTCTTGCGTTTTGCATCTACGTCAGGCAAGACGGGCTTCTTTCCGGAGTTCTTCTTCGCTTAGGCGAAATGTTTCAACCCCATAATCGGCCAACCGGGAAAGGAAGACTACCCGTGGTACCCCTGCCAACCGAGCAGCAGCCCCTGACGAAAGTTGCCCCAGCTCATACAACTTGACCGCAGCAGCCATACGGAGGGCTGCCCCAGCCTCTCCCGGAGGAACCTTCAAAGCCAGCAATATTTCATCGGGGATGTCCAAAATGATTTGATTCATAACGACCCCTTTCTTATAACCTCTTTTAAAATTATTATACTCAACATTCCAAAAATTGTCCAGCCCTAAGGAATCCGCCACACCCGCACAACTGTAGCCTAATGGGTTAGGAGTATCGAGCCTACCCATTGCCTCCTGAAAGATCTTCCAGAACCCTTCTCTTTTGCCTTTAATCCATGCCTGTTTAAAAAGGCCCTGACAATCTCCCTCTGATAAAAGGACTGCCCTTCAAAGGCGTAGAGGAAACTGAGAATCCTTGCCCTCGAAATTGAACCAAAGAGTTTCACCAGATTCTCCTCGGGACCGGCTCTTTTACCCCGTTAGAAAGAACATGCCTTTGACCCCGCTCTCGATCAGGAGCTGATGCTTTCTGGTTCTCCTCATACATGATGAAGCTTTCTAACGGGGTGAATCAGCGTATCAGGGGATCAGGTATTCTCATATTCTGCCAACTGGTGCGCTGATATTCTGATATACGCCTGCTGTATTTGGTCTACCTGGTTTGTCTGGTTTATTTAGTTTATTTAGTTTATTTAGTTTATTTGGTTTCTTTAGTTGAAATTGAAAGGTTGACTAAAAAATTCAATCAGGGGGAAAAACCCTTAAGCTTAAATATAAACCTCCCCTTACATTGAGAAATCCAAGGCATAGAAATAGATGAGATTCAGCGGATAATGATTTTAGTGGATTTTATAAGGCAATCTAAATTCCTTGACCGTTGGTGATATTTTTCCGAATTCAGGGTCTTTATGAACAAGTATACCATTATGCTCCTGACACAGAGCCGCTATATAAGCGTCAGCTATGGAGATGCGGTTTTTTGCTTTTATAGCGCCCGCTCTCACATTAAGATTCTCATTAGATTCTTCCACCCTAACTGCAAGAGATTGAATCAACTTAACCCTCTTTAATGCCTCTGATTCATCTTTTCCCTTAGCTGTGATATAAAAAACCTCCGTTAGACTAATAAAGGCAACATAAATGGCTACATCGCCTTTTTCTGCTCGAATTAAAAGATTCTCAATATATTCAGATCCTTCTTCATCCTCAATGAAAGTCAAAAGAGCAGAAGTATCAAGGATAAAGATTTCTTTATCTTCCTTCAATTTTAATATCCTCAGCCCTTGATTTTAACAATTTTTCGGTGAGCCTCTCTCCTTTCCCAGATCCCCTCAAAAGCCTTCTTGCCTCTTCTAAGGCAAATTTTTCTATCTCATCTGGGAAGATCACAAGGACCTCGGTTTTCTTTTTCGTTTTTA
>PEUO01000084.1 GCA_002780715.1 Deltaproteobacteria bacterium CG03_land_8_20_14_0_80_45_14 | reverse complement strand
AATCTCTCCTGTTTAAGCTTGAAAAAGAGAGAGGGTTCTGATAAAATAAGTTATGATTGAACTCAAAGATAGGGACATACTGAGTTCATGTCTATGGGGGGCGGCGGTCGAATCCCTTGATATTGAGGCAGATAAATTTCTCATCATCGAACGTATACTGGAACATGGGGGAGATAGACAGATAGAGTTCATGTTGAGCAATTATAGCGCTGAGGATATTATTTGTATTGTGAAGGAGAGTTCATACCTCAGTCCCAGGACCGTAAATTACTGGTGTTTATTTTTTAATCATAAGAGGGAAGATACAAAATGTTATTCAAGGCCATTCCGGCATCTGTGGTCGCCCTTTTAAAAGAGATTCATCTGTTGCCACTGCCTTCCGATACCTATCTGGCAGGCGGCACTGCTGTTGCGCTGTATTTGGGGCACAGGATATCTGTTGATATTGACCTATTTACAGAGAAAGAATTCTACAGCGGCCCGATCGTATCATCTTTTAAAGAGAGATATAAGGTGGAAGTTGTCAGCACTGCTGAAAAAGATACCTTCATCACTAATATTAACAAGGTCAGGTTAAGTCTTTTCAGATATCCCTATCCTTTGCTTGAACCAACAAATTATAATCCCGACTTAAAGGTTTATATTGCATCACAGACAGATATAGCCGTTATGAAGGCTGTTGCAATAGCGCAGAGGGGAACCGCTAAAGATTTTGTTGACCTCAGAGCGATAATCTCCGCCTATGGCCTATCCCTTCCGTTTTTAATATCACAGATTCATAAAAAATATGGAGTATCCGAAGAGTATAGTTATCAGATTAAAAAAGGCCTGGTGTATTTTGATGATGCCGTAAAAGTTCTCGGAGACGTCACATTGGTAAAAAACGGGAAGGCGACTCGTATGGAAAAGAGAGAATGGGATGAGGTCGAGGAATTTTTTGAAAGACTGGTTATGGGAGCCTGATAAACAACTTTCCCGGGTTAACCATTAATTCGACAGTTTTTCTACGAATGGTTCAGGCTAAATATGAAAGGGGCGCTTATTACAGGGCAGGCCGGAAGTGATCTTGCAGAATTTTTTCTCGAAAAAGACTACGAAATCCCTGAACAAAAGAGGAAATAAAAGATGAAGATAAAAATGGTTGAAGAAGCCATTGATATAAAAGAATTAATAAAGATAGGAGAAGAAGGTTTTGGGGATCTGGTAAAGGGAGTGGTGGATATTGAAAAGGAAACAATGGCTATAGGGGGAGAGTTGCATGCCGATGAAGAAGCCATTCTTTTAAGTTCAGGTTCGAAGCAGGAAAATCTCTGGGGAATTAATCTCTATCCCCAAAAGAAAGATGAGGAATTTATTGAGTTTGATTCTGTCATTAATTTAAAGCCGTCACAAGGTAATCGTTCGAGGGGTATAGAGAATCCTCAGATTCAAAAGAGGATCAAAGAAATTGTAGAAAGGTTAATCAAGACCTGAAATGGATTTCCAACACAAAGAGTTATCTAACGGTAGATGGCAGAAACTTTCCTTAGCCGAGCAATTCGCAAATATCGGAAGCGAGATAAACAGGGCCATTCGATGGCAGGAAAGAGATGAGAAACTCTTCTGGTCTGCAGTGGAAAGGGCATTGGAACTCTTCTATTTGACGATGTCTGATCTTAGGTGGCATAATCGGCTAAAAGAAATTACACGGTTACATGAGGTTTTTTGTGATGCAGTCCTGGGCGGGGAGGAATATAACTCTCAATTACAGGAGATTGAGCGTTTTTTCTTCTATTTTGCTTTTTACAGCCGAAAAGGTAGGTAAAAATAAATACGACCTAAATTGAGCGATTTTCGTAAATTTAATCGTAGGGCAACCCTTTAGGGTTGCTTTTAATGCAAGGCTCCTGCGGCAGGGCCTTATCCTACGAATCACCCAATGGGTGATTTTAAAACGCAGGCTAAAGCCTGCGGCTACAGGTTATTCCAAAAAGAATCGCTCAATTTTAAATGCGAATCATCAATCATTTTAAAAGGATGAGGAGAGTATGTCGAGGGTATTAGTCACTGGAGGAGCGGGGTTTATCGGATCAAACCTGGCAGAGGCCTTGCTCAAAAAGGGTCACCTTGTTCGAGTGCTCGATGATTTTTCAACTGGGAAAAGGGAGAACCTGATTTTTAATAAAAAATATCCTTCTCTGGAGATTATCGAGGAAGATATTCGTGATCTCGTTGCCTGTCAAAAGGCGATCAAAGGGACTGAATATGTATTTCACCAGGCTGCCCTCCCATCGGTCCAACGGTCCATAGAGGACCCCGAAGCCTCCAATGCAATCAATGTGGGAGGGACGTTGAATATTCTTCTTGCCGCCAGGGAGGAAGGGGTGAAAAGAGTCATCTATGCCTCCTCCTCTTCCATCTATGGCGATACTCCTACTTTGCCTAAGCACGAAGAGATGCCCTCCAATCCTCTCTCGCCCTATGCCTTACAAAAATATATTGGAGAACAATATTGCCGACTTTTTTACCAACTTTATGGCCTCGATACCATCTCCCTGAGGTATTTCAATATCTTTGGTCCAAAACAGGACCCGAACTCCCTTTACTCTGCTGTCATCCCCAAATTTATTGATGCCCTGCTTCGGGGTCATCCTCCGATCATCTTTGGAGATGGAGAACAATCTCGAGACTTTACCTATATTGAGAATGTGGTTCAGGCCAATCTTCTCGCCATGTCCGCAGAACACCTTCATGGAGAAGCCATTAATATTGCCTGTGGAAAAAGAACCTCATTGAGCCAATTATTGAATGTCCTGAAAAAGATTCTTGGATCGAAGCAGTCCCCTATTTATCAAGAATCTCGGAAAGGAGATGTGAAACACTCCTTGGCAGATATTCGTAAGGGAAAAGAAATTATAAATTATGAGCCAACAGTGGGGATCGAGATCGGATTGAAAAAGACGGTCGAATTTTTTCAGAGGCAACAATAATGATCTCGTAAAAAGTCGATTAGTGACGACTCTGTCATTCTGAGCAAAGCGAAGAATCTAATCATATCGATGTATTTCAGATCCTTCACTACGTTCAGATGACAAATTGGGACTTTTTACTAGATCATCAATAATAAACTTAAAGGAACAGATAAAATGATCGGGATGAGAGAACAGAAAAAGCTGGAATACATATTAAGAGGTTTCCCGAGAGTAAAACTTTTAGTAGTGGGTGATGTCATGATGGATCGATTTATTTGGGGGAAGGTTTCCCGAATATCGCCAGAAGCTCCTGTCCCTGTGGTTTTGGTGGATAATCATGACGAATCTGAAACTTTTGGACTGGGAGGGGCTGCCAATGTAGCCAACAATATTCATTCGCTGGGAGGAAAGGTTTTGCTTTGTGGCATCGTGGGCAATGATGAGATGGGTAAGAAAATCAGAGGAAAGCTAATTGAGAAAGGAATTGAACATAAGATATTCGCTGAAGAAGGGAGACAGACCACCGTAAAGACTCGAATTTTTGCCAACCAGCAGCAAGTGGTCCGAATTGACCGCGAAACGATTGACCATCCCAAAGTCTCACTTCTACGAGATCTTTCAAACTTTGTAATGGAGAAAATAGAAAATATCGACGGAATCATTATTTCCGATTATGGAAAAGGTCTTTTGACCGGGACATTGATTCGGGCAATCATTCGAAAAGCGAGGAAATCAAGGAAGCTTATTATGGTTGATCCGAAGCTAAGAAATTTTAAATTTTACAAGGGAGCGACAGTGGTTACTCCCAATACAAAGGAGGCGAGTGAGGCATCGAGAGTTCCTATTATCGATGGATCATCCATAGAAAAAATAGGAGATAAGTTATTAAAAGAACTGAAATGCAAAGCCTTAGTCATCACCCGGGGTGAAGAGGGAATGGCCATCTTTGAACCCCATCGGAAGCCTATCTATGTCCGCACTGAAGTAAGAGAAGTTTACGACGTGACCGGCGCAGGAGATACAGTGATTGGGACGTTGGCCCTGGCTTTGGGAACAGGGACCCGTGTTAGTGTGAAGGAGGCTGCAAAGTTAGCAAACTATGCAGCAAGGGTTGTGGTTGGAAAGATGGGAACAGCAACCGCCACCCGAGAGGACCTAACTGAAGCATTAAAAAAGGAAACTTAGTCTCTGACTTTTAAACTTTTGGGTTACGATTTCTTAAAAAGCAAATCCAAAGGAATAAAAAGGCCCTACCTCAGAATTGAGGATAGGGCCTTTAATTTTTTATCCCTCCTATGCCTGCCGACAGGCCCTGAACCTAACGTGGTACAGGGCAGGCAGGGTTGGCAGGTGATAAATGAATAAGTCATTATGTTTCGAGGACGAAAATGACTTCCAACCTGACTCTGTATTCTATAATCTTGGAATTTTCCACTGCCACCCGCATTTCAGCAACACGCATTCCGGTGATGCCTCTTAAGGTCTTTGTCGCTCTTGCGAAACCGACCTTGACGGCATCCTCAAAACCCTTTGAAGAACCTGCGATAATTTCGGTCACCCTCGCGACTCTGGGCTCTGTCATTCTTATCACCTCCTTTTCTTAATATGGGCATTAATATTAATAGTCTATACGAAAAACTTAAAGAATGTCAATGAGAAAAATATTGATAAATTTAAGAATTGTGTTATAAAATTAAAATTCAATAATATTTTCATAACTTACATTATGACTAAGTCCATCGATTCATAAATTCGGTAACGTATTTATTTACTCAGGACTTAGTGCTGAGTGAGCAATTATTTCAATTCACAGCATGAGGATACGTGATCGTATTTGCGAATCGAAGCACTAAGGGATGACAGATGGGGAGATGAATGGTTTCTCGATTTGGCGAAAAGCGTGGTTTAATCCATCAATTTATGCATTACCTATCTATAGAGAAGAATGCCTCACCTCATACCTGTCGATGTTATCGGAGGGATTTAGAAGGATTTGAGGATTTTTTGAAGAGTTCGGGAATGTATCTTACTCCAACGGGAGATGTAGAGATAGAAAAAGTGGATCGGATAGGCATCCGAAAATATTTGAGCTTCCTCCACCGAAAAAATAAAAAGAGTTCTATTGCAAGGAAGATTTCCGCGCTGCGCTCTTTTTTTAAATATTTGGTCAGAGAGCAAGTGATTCCTTCTAACCCCGCCAAGAGTGTTTCAACTCCGAAGGTGGAGAAGACTCTCCCCACCACTCTCACTGTGGATGAGGCCTTCCGGTTGATGGAATCACCCCAAAGTATTTTTGAAAAGTCTTCAGAAGGATCAAAGGAGAGGGGTTTAAGGGATCGAGCCATTTTAGAACTTCTTTATTCCAGCGGATTGCGTGTGAGTGAATTGGTGGGATTGAATTCGAATCAATTGGACCTCGATTTGGGCATCGTGAGAGTGATGGGGAAGGGAAGGAAAGAACGGATTGTGCCAGTGGGGAGGAAGGCGGTCGAGTCGTTGGAGGCCTATTTAGAAGAACGAGGGATGTTAAAGGGCCTCCGGCCCGGAGGAAGGGCCTCTCGCCGAGCCATGAGGCTCTCTGAGCCGGCGGCTGGCCCGGAGGGAGAAGAACCCATTTTCGTTAACTTTTTAGGAGGGAGATTAACGGCTCGTAGTGTGGGGAGGTTGATCAAGAAGTATACAAGACATTCGGGCATTTTCCGAAAAATCAGCCCTCACAGCCTTCGTCACACGTTTGCAACCCATCTTTTAGATGCAGGGGCGGATATTCGAGAGATTCAGGAGATGTTAGGGCATTCGAGTCTCTCAACAACCCAGAGATATACCCACGTCAGCATGGGGAAGTTGATGGAGGTCTATGACAAGGCCCATCCCCGCAGTTTTAGAAATATGGGTCGGAAAAGTAAGGAGAATAATTAATAGGTGCTCCGGTAAATCGGCAGGTGAGTGTGCTTCCAAAACTTCATTTGATCTTTCATGACTGATGCGACAACATCGAGCAATGAAAATTGTCAATAGGTAACGGTTAGGGTTAGGAGGCCCGTATCGTTTAGGGTCAAAGGGTAAGGGTAAGAATTTAAGACGATAAACGTAACCCCTTGACGAAACGGGCATCGTTACCATTGCCCATAGACGGAGCTTTTATTTTCTAAACAATATTAAGATAGGGTGTTCATGGGTGATCTTATGTTAAAGATGCGAGGGACTACAGTTTTATCTGTTCGACACAAAGGGAAGGTGGTCATGGCAGGGGACGGTCAGGTGTCTCTTGAACACACTATCATGAAGCATACTGCCAGAAAGGTTCGAAAGATTTACCATGATAAGGTTCTCGCTGGTTTTGCAGGGGCGACGGCAGATGCCTTCACCCTTTTTGCAAAGTTCGAAGAAAAATTGGACCAATTCAGCGGGAATTTACTTAGGGGAGCAGTGGAGTTGGCCAAAGATTGGAGGACAGATCGGATTCTACGGAGGCTGGAGGCCTTGCTCATTGTCGCCGATTCTGAGCGCACGCTTATTATTTCTGGAAATGGAGATGTCATTGAGCCTGACGATGGGGTAACGGCCATTGGAAGCGGCGGCCCTTATGCCCATGCTGCTGCCAAAGCATTGACTGAGTTTTCAACCTTGGATGCCAAGGCCATTGCTATAGAAGCGATAAAGATCGCCGCCTCCATCTGTATTTATACCAATGATCAAATCATCGTGGAGGAATTGTGATGAGGATTTTCACGCCCCGTGAGATCGTCTCCGAACTGGATAAATACATCGTTGGGCAGAGGGATGCGAAGAGGGCGGTGGCCATTGCGCTGAGAAACCGTTGGAGACGTCAGCAGGTTCCCGAGCCTCTCCGGGACGAAATAGCGCCCAAGAACATCATTATGATTGGTCCCACTGGGGTCGGAAAGACCGAGATCGCCCGAAGGTTGGCTAAATTGGCCCAGGCTCCTTTTCTGAAGATTGAGGCGTCAAAATTTACAGAAGTGGGTTATGTGGGCAGGGATGTGGAGTCGATGATCCGGGATATCACGGAACTGGCCATCAATATGATGAAAGCTGAGGAGTCCCATAAGGTCCAACAGAGAGCAGATGAGATGGCCGAGGAGAGGCTCCTGGATTTGCTCCTTCCTTCCCCTGGGAGGGGTTTACAAAAGGAAGGCGAAGATCCAAAAGCCACACGTGAAAAACTTCGGAAATTGCTGAAGGTTGGAAAATTGAATGAGAAGTATGTGGAGGTGGAGATTGTAGATCGGAACCTTCCCATGGTCGAGATCTTTTCCGCCTCTGGATTGGAAGAGATGGATATCAACATCAAAGATATGTTTGGGGGCCTCTTCCCGAAAAAGAAAAAGCAGAGAAAGGTCAAGGTTCCAGAAGCGCTCACCATCCTCTCCCAGGAGGAGGCGCATAAATTGATTGATATGGACTCCGTGATCAAACTGGCCATTGAGCGGGTCGAACAGTCAGGGATTATTTTCCTGGACGAAATCGATAAGATCGCTGGGAGGGAGTCCACCTTTGGTCCAGATGTCTCCCGGGAAGGCGTTCAGAGGGACATCCTGCCGATTGTGGAAGGGACAACGGTGACGACGAAATACGGGATGGTCAAGACAGACCATATTTTATTTATTGCCGCCGGGGCATTTCATGTTTCCAAACCCTCAGACCTCATTCCTGAACTTCAGGGCCGGTTTCCGATCCGGGTCGAATTAGATTCTTTAGGAAATGCAGAACTCGTGCGAATCCTCACCGAGCCAGAAAACGCCCTGATCAAACAGTACACTGCCTTGCTGGAGACAGAGTCGGTCAAGGTGAATTTTACAGAGGATGGAATTGCAGAGATTGCTGGAATGGCAGCCTTAATTAATGAGAGAACAGAGAACATCGGAGCCAGGCGGCTATACACCATGATGGAGAAATTGCTGGATGAGATTTCGTTCGATGCCCCTGAGATGTCGGGGAAAAGCATGGTGATCGACGCTAAATATGTCCGAGAGAAGTTAAAAGATTTCGTAGAGGATGAAGACCTGAGTCGGTATATTTTATAGTCTCGTCTAATGGTCAGGGCAACGATGCCCGTATCGTCATTCGGTAACGTCTTTCGTCTTAAGGAGTTCACGTGACCGCTCGACCCTAAACGAGACGGGCCTCGTCACCGTAACCTTAACCCAGTCCGGACACGGATGCCGGACATGGACACGGAGAAAAAGGACTCCGGACTACGAAGCGAGGAATCATCGTTATGGGAAATCCCATCGACAAAGCAAAGATTTTAGTGGAAGCCCTTCCCTATATTCGGCGATTTTATGAGAAGACCATTGTGATCAAGTATGGCGGGAGCACGATGGAGGAAGAGAGGATGAAACGAAGCTTTGCTCTGGATGTCATCCTTTTGAAATACATCGGCATGAATCCTATTGTCGTCCATGGCGGAGGGCCTCAGATCGGTGAAATGTTGACCAAAATAGGGAAGAAATCTCAATTCATAGAAGGGATGAGGGTTACTGATGGAGAGACGATGGATGTCGTAGAAATGGTCCTCGTCGGGAAGGTGAATAAAGAGATTGTCGCCCTGATCAACCAACAGGGAGGGAAAGCCGTCGGACTGAGCGGAAAAGACGGATGTCTCATCACAGCCAAGAAATTAAAATTGACGAAGAGTCGCGGCAAGGGTGAAATGCCTGAAGTCATTGATATTGGAATGGTGGGGGAAGTAAAGGCGATCAATCCTGGAGTGATCGAGGCCTTGGAGAAGGAGAATTTCATCCCGGTCATTGCGCCAGTGGGCGTAGGGGAGGAAGGGGAGACCTATAATATCAATGCGGATCTTGTAGCTGGAAAGATAGCCTCGGCGTTAAAAGCGGAAAAATTGATTTTGCTCACCGATGTCGAAGGAGTGATGGGTAAGAAACATCGGTTGATCCCCACTCTCGATGCCAAACAGGCAAAACGATTAATTTCTCAAAAAGTGATCTCATCTGGGATGATCCCAAAAGTAAATTGCTGCCTTGGCGCCTTAGAAGAAGGAGTGGCTAAAACCCATATTATTGATGGAAGGATGGAGCACGCCATCCTGTTAGAAATTTTTACCGATGTAGGGATTGGAACACAGATCACCAAAAAAACGTAGAAAAGATTGGAATACTGGAATAATGGAATAGTGGGTTGAAAATTTCACATGAGTAACAGTTCCATTACTCCAATATTCCAACATTCCAATATTCCAAACAATACCTCGGGAGAGGCTTAATGGACTCAATAACTCTAATGGCGTTGTCAGAGCAATATGTGGCCAATACCTATGCCCGCTATCCCGTCCTTTTGGTCAGAGGAAAAGGGACTCGGGTTTGGGATTTGGAAGGGGAAGAATACCTCGATTTTGTTTCAGGATTGGCGGTTTGTAATTTAGGACACTGCCATCCGAAAGTCGTCAAAGCTGTTCAAGATCAAGCCGAGAAACTGATCCATGTTTCGAACTTCTATTATATCGAACCACAGATCCAACTCGCTTCTCTTCTCTGCAAGCACTCCTTTGCCGATAAAGTCTTCTTCTGCAATAGCGGAGCCGAGGCCAATGAAGGGGCGATGAAATTGGCGCGGAAATATGCAAAGGAGAAGATGGGAAAGGATCGACACGAGATTATTACCATGGAACGATCCTTCCACGGCAGGACTCTGGCTACCCTGACAGCCACGGGTCAAGAGAAGTTCCATAAAGGTTATGAACCCCTGATGCCCGGGTTCAAGTATGTTCCATTTAATGATATCGGAGCAGTGAAAAATGCCATTGATTCGAAAACCTGCGCTGTCATGTTGGAGCCCATTCAAGGAGAAGGAGGAGTGAACTGCCCATCGGAGGGTTACCTTAAAGCCCTTCGGGAGATCTGTGATAAGAAGGGGCTCCTCCTCATTTTTGATGAAGTTCAGGTAGGAATGGGTCGGACTGGGAAACTTTTTGCCTATGAGCATGATGAGGTTGAGCCCGATATGCTCACCCTTGCAAAATCATTGGCAGGAGGAGTTCCGATTGGAGCCCTATTGATCAAGAGGGGGATTGCGGACAGTTTCAAGCCAGGTGATCATGCCTCCACCTTTGGAGGGAATCCTTTGGCCACGGCGGCCGGTGTGGCGGCCTTAACAACGATATTAGAGGAAGGGATGTTGGAAAATTGTCAAAAGATGGGAGATTACTTTATCTCTCAGCTCGAGGAGATCAAGAAAAAATTTCCTTTCGTTAAGGAGGTTCGAGGAAAAGGGTTGATCCTCGGGATGGAGTTGAAAATAGATGGGAGTTCTATTGTTAAGGAGATGTTAAAGAAAAAGATTCTTATCAATTGCACCATGGGGAATGTGCTCCGGTTCCTTCCACCACTGATTGTAACTAAGGAAGAGATTGACCGAGTGATCAAGACTTTAGAAGAGGTCTTTCAAGAACTGAAGTGATGAGTTCGGAGTTCAGAGTTTGGAGATTAATAATAAATACTCCGAACACCGAACTAATTACTCCGAACTGAATGATCATTTGATGAAGGGGGCTTTATGAAAGGTGAGGTTAAAAAGGTAGTCCTGGCTTATTCTGGAGGTCTGGATACCTCCATCATTCTAAAATGGTTAAAGAATGAATATGGGTGCGAAGTGATTGCTTTTACCGCCGACGTCGGACAGGCGGAAGAGCTTGATCATTTAGAAGAGAAAGCGATTGCCACGGGCGCCAGTAAAATCTACATTGAGGATCTTAGAGAAGAGTTCGTTCGAGATTATGTCTTTACTGCAATTAAAGCCAATGCCATCTATGAGGGAACTTATCTCCTCGGCACTTCGATTGCTCGGCCATTAATTGCCAAGAGGCAGGTAGAGATAGCCCAATTAGAGGGAGCAGATGCCGTGGCTCACGGGTCGACAGGGAAGGGGAATGATCAAGTCCGGTTTGAGTTGACTTACTATGCCCTTAATCCTTACATTCGGGTAATCTCTCCTTGGAGGGAATGGCAATTTAAGTCGAGAGAGGATTTAATCGCCTATGCCCGAGAAAATGGGATCCCCATTCCCGTGACAAAAGAGAAACCTTATTCCTCTGACCGAAATCTTCTCCACATCAGTTTCGAAGGAGGTATTCTGGAGGATCCCTGGTCTGAGCCGCCTGAGAATATGTTTATTCTCTCTGTCTCTCCAGAGAAAGCGCCTGATCGGCCAACCAATATTGAAATCGATTTTGAGGATGGAGTTCCAAAACGGATTGACGGGAAGACCCTCTCCCCTGCAGCCCTGTTATCCCAATTGAATGAACTGGCAGGTCGAAATGGAATCGGCCGGGTCGATATGGTGGAGAATCGTTATGTTGGAATGAAGTCAAGAGGAGTCTATGAAACTCCAGGAGGAACAATCCTTCACATCGCCCATCGAGCCATGGAATCGGTCACCATGGACAGAGAGGTCATGCATTTCCGGGATAGCCTGATCCCTAAGATATCAGAGTTGATCTATTACGGATACTGGTTTTCACCGGAGATGGAAATTTTAAAGAAAGCGATCGATGAGACGCAGAAGGATGTCACCGGGACCGTTCGCCTGAAACTCTATAAGGGGAACTGTATAGTGATCGGTCGAAAGTCTGAAAAATCTCTTTACCATGGAGCCTTTGCTACCTTTGAGAAGGATACCGTTTATAATCAGAAAGATGCAGAAGGGTTCATCCGACTCAATGCATTGAGACTCCGAATCCGAAGGATGATGAGAGGATGATAAGTTCGGAGTTATGAGTTCGGAGTTGAGAGTTGAGAATTGCCTCCGAACTTCTGTACGGAACGGTTTCAAACCGTTCCCTACCGAAGGCCGAACTGTGAAGCGAGGATTGGCATGAATCAGCGTTATCACCACAAAGAGATTGAAGAAAAATGGCAAAAGATCTGGAAAAGTCAAAATCTCTTCAAAGTGACAGAGGATTGGAAAAAAGAAAAATATTATCTTCTTGAGATGTTCCCCTATCCGTCGGGCAAGATCCATATGGGTCATGTGCGGAATTACTCCATCGGAGATGTGGCCGCCCGGTATAAGAAAATGAAAGGCTTTAACGTCCTCCACCCCATGGCATGGGATGCATTTGGTATGCCTGCGGAAAACGCTGCGATTGAACATAGAGTCCACCCTGCCAAATGGACTTACGAAAATATTGACACGATGAGGAATCAGTTGAAGCGGATGGGTTTCAGTTATGACTGGGATCGGGAATTCGCCACCTGCGACGTCTCCTATTACAAGTGGGAGCAACTCTTCTTTTTAAGAATGTATGAAAAGGGATTGGTATATAAGAAGAGGTCCTTTGTCAATTGGTGCGAGATCTGCAAGACTGTTTTGGCGAATGAGCAGGTAATGAGCGACGGGACATGCTGGCGAGGGCATGCCGATGATCCGGGTGTTACACAGAAAGAACTGGATCAATGGTTCTTCAAAATCACGGAGTATGCTGAAGAACTTTTGGAGTGGTGTGAAAAGCTTCCTGGATGGCCTGAGCGCGTTCTCACCATGCAACGTAACTGGATTGGAAAGTCAATCGGCGCTGAAATTCATTTTCCTTTTGAAAATTCGAAGGAGGTTATCAAAGTTTTCACGACACGGCAGGATACGATTTTTGGCGCAACGTTCATGAGTTTGGCGCCGGAGCATCCACTTGCCATGAGCCTGTCAAAAGGGACTGCCCAGGAGCAGGCCGTCCGAGAATTCGTCGATAGGATGAGACGACAGGATAAGATCAAGAGGACCGCTGAGACGACAGAAAAAGAGGGCGTTTTCACTGGAGCCTATTGCCTGAACCCGATGACCAAAGTTAGAATGCCCATCTTCGTTGCCAATTTTGTTTTAATGGAGTATGGGACAGGAGCAGTGATGGCTGTGCCTACTCATGACCAGAGGGACTTTGAGTTTGCGAAAAAATTCGGCCTCCCCTTGATTGTTGTCGTCCAACCGGAGGATCGAACGTTAGAGGCTAACACCATGGCTGAAGCTTATGAAGGAGAAGGCTTTCTGGTCAACTCCGGTCAATTTAATGGAACGGATAGCGTTAAAGCAAGGGAGAGGATCGCACAATATCTCGAGGAGAAGGGGCTCGGTGGAAGTAGAATCAGTTACCGGCTGAGGGATTGGGGCATTTCCAGACAGCGTTATTGGGGAGCGCCCATTCCGATCCTTTATTGCGACCGATGTGGAACGGTGCCTGTTCCTGAAAAAGATCTTCCTGTTGTCCTCCCTTTTAATGTGGAGATCACCGGGACGGGCGAGTCGCCTCTTGCCGGTTTGAAAGAGTTTGCGGAGACCCGATGCCCCAAATGTGGCGGGCTCGGTCGAAGAGAGACGGATACGATGGATACCTTTGTCGAATCCTCTTGGTATTTCGATCGGTTTGCATGCTCTGACTATGATAAAGGTCCTTTAGACAAGAAGCGGGTAGATTACTGGATGCCTGTGGATCAATACATTGGAGGAATTGAACATGCCATTCTACACCTTCTTTATTCCCGATTTTTCACCCGCGTTTTAAAAGGAATGGGATGGGTAAGTATTGATGAGCCTTTCACAAACCTTCTGACTCAGGGGATGGTTTGTAAAGAGGTATACGAGTGTTCTAAAGATGGTTACCTCTTCCCCGATGAGGTAGAGGAATGGGGAGAGGGGATTCGTTGCCGGAAGTGCGGCAGCCAGATCTCTATCGGAAGGCTTGAGAAGATGTCCAAATCCAAGAAGAATGTGGTGGACCCTGAGCGCTTGATTGAGAAATATGGGGCGGATACGGCCAGAATGTTTTGCCTCTTCGCTTCTCCCCCTGAAAAGGATCTGGATTGGAGCGACCAGGGGGTGGAGGGATCTGCCCGTTTCCTCAACCGGGTCTGGAGGCTCTTTTATGAACAGTATCCTCATCTCCAAAATGTGAAACCACTTCCCTTTGGAACAGTCCTTGAAGGAGACCAGAAGTCTCTGCGGCAGAAGACCCACAAAACGATCAAAAAGGTTACCGAAGACATTGAACGATTCCATTTCAACACCGCGATCAGCGCCGTCATGGAATTGGTGAACGAGATCTATGTTTCAGAGGTCAAAGACCGCACGGACGAAATATCCAGAAGGGTGGCACGCGAGGCGATCGAGACGGTTGTCGTTTTGCTCTCCCCATTTGTCCCCCACTTTGCAGAAGAACTCTGGGAGGTGTTAGGGAATCGGGAATCCATCATCAAAACCCGATGGCCAGATTACGACCCGGAGGCTGTTTTGGAAGATGAAATATTGATTGTCATTCAGGTGAATGGAAGATTGAGGGATCGGATGACCATCCCTGCCTCCTATAGAGAAGAGGAAGTAAAGGCCTGGGCATTGAAGAGCGAGAGGATTCGAAAATTGGTTGAAGGCAAGGAGATCAAGCGGGTGATCCTTGTCCCCAAAAAACTGGTCAATATTGTTTGTTAATATGTTACAGGGCTTTCGTTTATCGGCTAAGGTTAGGAAGCCCGC
>PEUO01000075.1 GCA_002780715.1 Deltaproteobacteria bacterium CG03_land_8_20_14_0_80_45_14 | reverse complement strand
GAGGAACGGTCGTGCTGCTGGGGAGCACCTGCGGCAATCCGCGATGCAAATGTGCACGGGGGGAGAAACACCCACAATATTACTTTTCAGTAAACATTGATAGAAAGACGAAAATCATGTATCTTAGGAAACAGATGAGAATTGAAGCTGAGGAGTATGTGAAAAATTATAAATTGCTTTGGGATATTGTTGAGGAAATGACTCTGCTCAATTTCGAATTGTTGAAATCAAAAAAACCATAGCCTCAAAAGTGCGAAAGTCCAGCTAATACTACTACGTTAAATTCATTTAAGAAAGATCATAAAGCCCATATTACAGGCTTGGAATTGGGTCTCGAAACATCATTGAATTTCGCTGAAAAGCTGAAGCGCCTGAAAATATTGGGTTTTCATTTTTTACTTAACGTTGTAGTACTAAAGTTTTATAAAATATGAAAGATCTATATTAAATTAAAGGTTTGAAAAAACCAATCTCTGGTTTATTCGGCATGCCCACTAATATTGCACGATCAAGCAGGCGGTTACCTTCCTCACAAGAAGTTTCTGGAACCAGTACACATCCATGACATGCAGCGAGATTTGCATTGTCCGCGCCCTGCCCAGCACTTTCGATGCAGACGGGGTCGGATGAACACCAGCTTGCAGCTCGGAAACCACGCCGCAATGTAGCCTCAAAACGGCTTGGCCGCCCTTGGCGTACTAATCCGCCCATTGTACCTTCTGAATCTCCGGAAGCCGTGTAGATAAGAATACCCTGCATTGGATGATCCTCATCGATAAGATTGCAATAAATCCGCTCTCTCAGAGAGGCACTTCCATACCCGCAGTCAAAACTGAGTTGATTAATGAGCATGTGTCCAAATGTATGGATTAAGACAAATTTTGGACTGATAGGACGTTCGCTCTGCCCTCGCCTCTGGCGATTTTCATTATAGACATGGCTAAGTCTATGAATTCTTAATGAAATTTGTTTGGATGAATGCAACCATTTATCAATCGAATCGCTTTTAAACTCAAAAAACAATCCTTCACCCCTAACAATGATTGCTGGTAGCCAGTCGATCCGATTATCTGCTTTCAACGGCTGGAGTCTAACGTCATCGAGTCTTCCATCAGGTGGAAGAAGACGTGTGAAACCAGCAAGTGCGCGTGTCTCTCTCAGTTTATGGACCAAACATATTCTGGAAAAATAGCGGGGTAAAAACCCCTCATATTCCGACAAATCTATGGATTTGATTAACAACTCCGTCTGTTCGCTTCCCCTACCCTTGCATAGTGCCTCGTATTCCCCTTGCCGGTATTGCTCCTCGGTTTGAATGTGAACGAGTGCTTCACTCGGCTTACCATCCAGCTTAAGTTGTGCCGCTTGAAGCAGCTCGCTTACATCTAATTTTCGTTGTTGGGCAATCACTTCGCAGCGTACGGGATCGATTCGACCATTAACCAAACCACTTGTTAGAATTCGCCATGTTTCAGGTTCTTCGAGAACCTTCACTATTTTTCGTTCAAATGTCTCACCCCACAGAGGCAAATAAATCGAACTAACCACGTGAGGAAAATAAACGTTTGAGGCCCCACGTTGAACCACGCGCAAAAACTGCCCACAGGCTCGGGTTATTAATTTCGGCTCATAACCAGCACCGTCCGAAGAACGTACGTTCAGTATTAGGGTCTGAGCCAGATGCCTTATCTGGTATTCTCCCAGCCATGGTCTGAGACCCAGACACCGGCACCCGATTCTTTCCAAAGCACCACCCCTCCCAGGGTCAAAGGCGAACACATCAGCCATGGTGCGGTTTTGGCCGCAGTTGCATTCAACCGTTATACCGCTGAGACCAGCAGAGGACCTTCCGGCTCTTAATCGCAATTGACAGTCGGGACCGGGAGGCTGTTTTTGATGAACCCATTCCATGAAGGGAAAATCTTGTATATGTCCATGTGCACAAACGGCAGCAAAACGAACCGGTATAAGATAAGGTCTGCGTATCGGAGGCATGCTACCACAGCTCTGCTGGGTATAAGGCCGGCCTTGGCACCGTTGTTTTCCCCCAAACATTGACAGAAATTCCATGCCGCCGCAATGATGACAGTAATACCAACGCGGAAAACGAACAAATGGAATACCCTGCCGTACGTATTTCACGTTGGATGCAACCTCCTGGTAGTCAGGCGGCAACCGAAAATGGGTAACACCGAGACGAGCCTGAAGTCGCTCTTCCCTGACAAGGAATTCAACCGGACAAACATCCCTTGCATCGAGCCATGCATCCAGCCCGGCAGTCATCAGTGATTCATCTCTCGGAAAATCCACCATTGCACCTACCCCGAATGGCGATATCAATTGAGTGCGGCGGATCGGCCTTTTGGGGGGCATAATTATTATCTCCTGTTTAGATCAGTTTTCAATGACAAAATTAGTTATTAACTCAGCATTACATTCCTCGTCCACATTACGCATTGATGTTGGGGTGGGCAGTGACTGGTTCTGCCACTCTGGAAGAACTTGAGAACCGCTGGGATGCATTAGCGGAATTTCTGGATGCGGGTAACCGAAGTCCCCGTAACGCGGCGGCTGGATTCGTCTCCAGTCAGAAATAATATCTGTGATATTTCTATCTGTTGATCCCGCTTCGCCCGGATCCACTACCCTCACACGATCCATCAGGACATTACGTATTTTCCCGAACAGGTCATCGGGTGGAGGAGGCTGGGGCCTTTCCCGGACTGTTCTATTTCCCCAATATCTTACAAGTGTAATTATCTGGGCATGCAGCGCACGTTCCCTAACCGGCACTGCGAAAGGTGTAACGCTGGTGGGCTCTACCCAGCGGTAAATGTTTTCGTGGTAAGATCGAAAATGCTCATAGTGGGAGCGATCGCGCGGCCGGGCGGGGTTGTAAATTGTAACGACCAGCCCCGGATGCTGTCGCCCTACCCGGCTTGTGGCCTGAATATATTCCGATGTAGTTTTGGGTTGTCCAACTACCGTCATTAATCCCAGTCGTGGCACGTCAAGTCCAACTTGAATCATGTTAGTTGCCAGACAAATATCGATAAACCGAGCATCTTCGCCTTCCTTATAAATTGCGAACAATTCTTCAAGTGCCTCTGAAACCCGGCTGCTGGCAATACGGCTAGTTAATTCTCGGTCACGGTTGATGAACCGTCGGCGGTCTGGTTCTGCGGAACCCGGTTCAGGTTTGCGGATATTTAGACGATCCCACATGGCATTCATATATTCCCGAATATCTGCTTTTATAAGGGTTGCAGCATGGCCTAGCTCCCGGAGACTGTTGAAATAAACCATCAAGGTCATATATGGGTCTAAGACTCTCGGGTCTGTCACTGACACACACTTTACGCTCTGCAGCAGGGCTGAAACTACCCGTATCTGTGCAGTAATTAGAGATGACAATGCAGAGCCAAAAACACCCGCATAGACCCTGCCTGGAACATCCTGTCTCTCCTCGGCAAAAAAAGAGTCGCCTGCTTTCAACCCCTGCGGTGGAAACAGTTCAACCTCCCGCGCGTACAGAGCTTTAACCTGCTCCGAAGCACGGCATATTGTAGCAGTCGATGCAATAATCTTGGGCAGGACTTTATGTCCATTACGCGTATCCGTGCACAGACCCTCAAGAACGCCCTCATAGTGTCCAACCATAGAACCGAGTGCGCCAGAAATCAAATGGAGCTCATCTTGAATGATGAGATCAGGGGGTGAAATCAAACCATTGCTTTCAAGGCCGAATAGGCTCCGTGCTTCTGGCCTCCATGGAAGCAGCGCAAATTTGTCCACTGTACCTATAACAAGCGTAGGGCGATGATTATAAATTGCCTCGTCTACCACATGAAGGGGAAGCCCTTCCGGCCTGCCAAAATTACAATTCGGATCATCGCAACAGAATTCGACCCTTGCCGGGTTTTGCCTCTGATGGTAACCCTTCACATAGTATGCATTTCCATGCTTAACGGGCCCCATTTCGGCACCACACCAAGGGCAATTAAGTATCACAAATGGATTTTCGTGATCACCTCTCATCAAATTCTGAACCGCCCTGACAGCATCAGCATTTCTAATCGGTGACACATCGCCACCGACCCATAAACCAATGGAAATTCGCTGTTCGCCCAACCTGTAAACATCCTCCCTTCTGATTTGTTCACAGGCACAGATCAGAGAAGCTGCCCGCTGATATTGCTGTGTCGTCAGGAGCCTCAACGTATATCGCATCAGCACAGTCGTGCCAGCGTTACTCGGATCCTGAAGACGTCGCCAGAAAACAGTGAAGGCCGTGAGTCCAAGATAGGCCTCTGTTTTTCCGCCGCCGGTGGGAAACCAGATTAGATCAACTAGTTTTCGTTCCTCGCTTTCCCGTCTCGCTATTGAGCACAGATTCATGAGAATGAAAGCAAGTTGGAAGGGACGCCAGAAGCCTTTCCCATTAGGTGGATGTTCGTAGTCCGGAACCTTATATTCCTTCTCCAATCGAAGAATGCCATCAATTATCTTCCATTCCCGCTTACTCTCTGAATTTGACGCCAGCTCATAGTGAACCTGCTGCATCAGCATTGCACGGTTCATCCATGCAAAGGCAAGGCGGACATCGCTGTCCGAGTCCAAGAGTTCTATCCCCTTCTTGATACGGGTTAAACATTCACGGCATTTTATAAGATGGTTTCTTGCAGCCATTTGATGGTCTGAGAAGATATCCCCACCATGGATCTGAGACTCTTGAGCTACAATCCATTTCTCATATTGTTCGGCGAGCATTAGACACAAACGAATTGGCTTAATCTCATCGGTCCTGCTGAACACAAGCATTGACAATTCCAGTCCGCCAATCTCTCGTGGCAAGATGGGCTTAACCTCAAATGTGGGCATGGACTCAGTATAAATTTTCAGTCCCACACCTTTGTCTTCGATCCAGTCCGCCGCACAACCATGGCCGATAGCAAAGGTTCGTCGATGTCTGTATAACAGACGGAGCGATTCTTCATCTTTGTCTCCAGAGGCAGAAATCCTTTCTGGGTAGTCAAAGAAACACGGACGTCCATCTTCTGTTTCCACAGAAAAGCCACACTGGAAGAAGCATTCCTCATCTCTTGCTCGTTGCGACATTGCCAGATTCCTGTTGATCAATGTGAAGGTGATAATCCGTTCGCGGCTCGGATCTTTCGCATAAGCGTAAGTCCGGCTGAAAATATGAAATGCAAGCCTGTAATTGTCACCCCCTGCAGGTAGAGGAATCTCAATAGTGACGGGTTTGTTTACACGAAAGAGGGTTGTCTCAACAATTTGCTCACAGTTTACGGGAATCCTCCACCAAGACATGCATGGTATGTACTTACCTTCTTTGTTGGTTCGACCTGCACCATCTAGCTCATGTTTTTCATAACGGCCTGCTGAAACTCTGATTCGAAATTTCTCAGGTAGAAACACAAGCGCACTTAATCCCATGGCACTCGGTAGAAATTCATTTGCCCTATTAACTTCCAGATCTGTTTGGGGATCGAGATCCCTGCCATCCCCTGTTGCCTGCAGACCATCGTCAGACTCACCACTCTCCGCCGGGCCGGATTCTGCTGCTTCAGCTTCTTCCTTTCCGGAATTTTCCACAGATGTGACCTCTGTCCGGCAGGGAAACAGCACACCCGCACTGTATCGAAGACGTGGGGGGTCTTGGGAGCGGAGGATCTCTTCTCGATTCAATTGCACCGCAGGAAACCCTGGATCGGGGCCAATCAATTCCCGGCGTAAAAAATCTACGATTTCACTTCTTACTTGATCAGTTCCACTCATAATGTGGTCCTCCAGCCCTCACTCAGTTTTCGTTCAATAGCAGCTTTCACCGAACCTCGAACCCTCTCATCAAGAAACACGATCAGAAGACTGCGCGCTCTGGACATGCCAACATACAAAAGCGATTGATCCTCAAGGTAATCGATCCGGTTAACGTCACAGATAACCACCACGCTGCTCTCCATTCCCTTGAAAGCATGTATAGTCGTGAAAGGTACAAACGGAATCCGTGGAGATTTTAATTCTGATACTCCTATCTCCCCAAGTTTGAAATCCGTTTCGCTGTTCAGACCACGAAAAACGGAATTCTCCAGAGCATGATGTGAAAGAACTACTATTTCATGCGGTTTGATACCGTCTTCAAACAGGCGACGGATGACCGTAACCAATAATTCCCTCTGCTCGTTCTCATTGCGATAATAGTGGTAGTCAACAGCCAGCCCTTCAATCTCCCCTATCCTATAAGGTGGGGCTTGAAAACCTGCCAGTAACGCCGTCTCTTCGGCAATATTTCGGGTGTTGCGGCAATTTAACCGGAGTCTACCCTTAACATAGCTTCCGCATGCGCAGTCCAGCAGGGTTCTGATTTCATCTGGCACAACTCTTCCGAAGATGGCCTGACGCTCAAAATCGCCGAAGAAAACCCACCTACCCCGATTAAGTCCGTCTTTAAGCCAGATATCTAACACATCTAAAATCTCCACCCGTATCAGGTCCTGCGCCTCATCCATAATCAATACATCTACCTTTTCACCAAGTGAGGTCAGAGCCATCTTACCAATCCATGGGTAAACTTCCCCGAACAGCCTGTCCCCCTCACACGTTCTCTCCAAGTCCTGAAGCTCTGGGCCGTGCGGGGACCGGATGATCACCTTTCTGAGGCACTGGAAAAAGCGCCCCGCTGTCAGAAGTCCTGCCGTTTCTGGAAACTGAGCATCGACTTCCAGACATTCGCCCAAGAGCCTGTTGTAACAGACAAGAAGGGTTTTCGAACCCGCCAGAAACGAACGTCTGGCTAATTCTCTTGCAAGTACGGTTTTACCTGTCCCGGCAGGGCCCTCGAACAGACACCTCTCATTATCTTTGGCGAGGTCTAATTTTTCAAATTGCTCACTCGTCAGCCTGAGGAGTTTCTCCTCACTGTATTGCAATTCTGTATAGCGGGAAACAACAATCTCAAAATCAGGCCGGAGGAATTGTTGAAGTTCCCGAATAGACGCTGCAGTCGGTTCCGTTGAATCTGGATACATTCCAAGCTTCCTGCGCTGTTCGTGGATAACCCGAATCAGGGCATGGGATAGAGAATATCGAATATCGTCTTGGTCGATAATTTCCCACGGTTCAACCTCCTGCATCTCAAGACGCAAAATCACATCAGGGAAAATGGCAGCGTAGCCAAACGGAATTTTTGTCAAAGGATGTTTTTCTCCAAATTTTCTTTTGACCGAGGTCATGATCTCGAACATGCCTTCACGTGCCTGCACAAAAGGACTACGCTTAAGTGTTCGAGTTACACCAGCTGCATTCGTCGTTGTCCAGATTCCCTCATGGCACCTCACACCTCCGCCCTTGACCTCGAGACAAAACACACCGCCGGCCGGAACCAGCAGCACAAAATCAATCTCCCCGTATGGCTTACGACCCCGCTTGGCTAGGCACAGTGAGTGGAGTACGATCCAATCTGCAGTTGATGGATCATTTTTTAGAATCTGAAATACTCGCTTTTCTGCTTTGCTGGTAGTCACTTCATCAAAATAAGTTGGAATCATTCTTGCCATGCTAATCACACCTTACTGAATTGTTTTGTTCCATCAAGTTCCATTTCCTGATGAACGTTTCTGGCCCAATCAAACAAAGGCAGATCCTCATGATCCAAGTCGGACCATAGCAACCGATTGACTATCTTTCGCGGACAGGATTCAAATTTCTCCTCAATTTCTTCTACTTGAACCACTGACGCTGTTACTGCCCCTTCAATATCTATCTTTGCGCCTTCTTCACCCATAGATCCCATATTTTTGGGAAGCTGTTCTATCAGTATATTCGTTAATCTCATCCCGGCACTTAAATGGGCACTCCGAATATTTTCAATTGCTTTCCATATCTCGTCTAATTTTGTGTTTAACTCTTGGTCGGAAATGAGATTGCTAATAGCTCTCAGGTCATCGATACTTTCAGGCCCTATGATTGCTTCACTTTCCAGCCACCCCCGAATAGTTGCATGGTGTTTTAAAATGCCCCGGGATTCTAACCCGTGCTTAATCTCCCTAACACCGAGACGACTCCGTACCAGAGCTTTTTGCCAATAATTTGCTCTCTCTCGAAGCACGGATGCCTCCTCACCAATTATTATATCCGCCAGAACTTCAAGCACCTCCCGTTTCCCGCCATCGCGAAAAACAACAAAGTCGTCTACTATCATCTCATTAACCGTCCGCAGTGGAACTCCGCGTATAGCACTCCCGCGTACTCTGACTAAATCTGTAATTACCGGCCACCGCTTCGTTTCTGTTAAATAAGCATAGGCACTGCCTATGAAACCAACATACTTGGCAAATACTTTTTCCTCAATCGTCTCGGCCTCGAAGATACGCTTCTTGTCCTTCCTTAATCTTTCCTCCAGCTTCCAGATATGGAGCTTTTCCTCTTCTCTAGGAAGCAATATTTGAGATTCCGGTTTAACTTTATCCGACCAAGGCAACTTGTCTTCTTGCGTCCAACCGACCCATCTCGCCTTCTCCTTTGCTTCAATCGTTGAAAAATATTGGCGTTTTTTCAGGTGTTGCTCACATTGTTTAAGCCAGTATGCCTCAAAGCTGAATCCAACCAGTATAATGCGTGAAGTCAGATAAAGCCTTGAAAGCCTGCGAAATGCAATACTGCCCGGCCATACGGTGCATACTACAGCACCGAAAAAATCATCCTCGGGAATCGTTCGAGGGGTGAAAGTTCTGATTTTCAACCCCAATTCGATACCCAGCTTCTTTACAAATTTCAGAGTATTCAGACTCCTTGCCAAAAGCCCGATGGATCTGCTATCTCTTTGAGATAATTCGATTAAAACATTTCTGATTTTAAGTGCCTTATTTTGTCCCGCTTCAGGTTCAGAAAAATAATTTTGAAGCAGCCTCAGTGCATCCTTCAAGGTCGAGAGGAACTCCGGCTTAATAAACACTTCGAGCCGTCCCAATTCCCAAAGATAAATATCAATTTTATGTTGGAGATCCTTATTACTTGATTCTCCAAGATGATCCACTAAATCCGCAGCATACATTAAGAGTCCAAAACATTTTACAATTAGTTTAACGAAATTTTCGTTTGTGTCATCGACAATTTGTGACTGGATACCTTCCAGTGACGAAGCCACCTTTTCCAATAAAGGGTTTTCGCATTTGTAGCATTCAATACTAATTTCAGTTCTATTGACCGAGCCTTGAAGAATAGGTTTAAAAATATTAGCCTTAAAATCCTCCCTTGAACCTTTGGCATCAAGACCGATCATAATATCTTCATTTTCAAACACCCAAAACTTACAACCGCGGTCACTAAATGTTTTAAAATGCTCCTGCTCTTGGTGCTCCGCTATAATGATTACATTCTGGGAGCGGCAGATTTCATCATATGCCTGAAGATTCCTAGAAATGAGATGAACCCCATTAACAATTACTAACCGTGACTTAGATGGTAAATTATTGCAGGCATTTGCCATGCTGCTTGGAGAGGGAATTACTGCTATAAGTGGCTCATGATGGGATGCTGTATCATCCCATCGTTTGATTTCACCCCCTTCAGAAATGGATCCGAAAGGGAGTAAATTCGCGATAGGTGGCATACCGGAAATAGTAGGAGTTCCTTGGAAATAAATTTTTTTAATAAATTCTTCAAAAGTATTTATATAGTCCAGATAGAGAACCTCATTATGGAACAGGCTTTTGTTTCCTAGGGTACTCACCTGTAGAAGTTTATCGATTGGTGAAAGAGGTGCATTTCCCAACTTGGTGTTCAGTTTCCCTTTAGGCCTAACCCTGTCTGTTGGTTCAAGTCTAAGGACCTCATTTATTGGGAAACTACGAGCATCTCGCGTGCCTAATTCACCAAGTCGAAATATGGTTCCACCATATCCAGCCCAGATACCCTCGAAGGTATACACGTATCGTGTTGGTAGAACAAGAACCCGTTGTCCCACAGAAAATGATCTCTTTGCGTATTCGGTGACAAGTTTTTCAAACTCAGTTTGGAATCTTTGCAAGCCAAATAGAATCGCGATAAGGATTGGTATATTTTGTTTGCGAGGCAGCACAAAACAACGTGGTGGTTCGGTACCTTTTGGAATTGCTCTCTGGATGAGAGCTAAAAAGGGCAACAGCCGCTCTGGGCCCCCAGTTTGTTTTTTATGCAACATGACCTGTTCGACTAATGGAAATTCATGCTTTAACTGCCCCAGTAACTGGTCCCTAGCATCCCGGTTACTCATAAAATTAAAGCTCCGATAAATCTTTTTTAGATTGTAGAGGCTTCTGGGGACAAATCTTCAGATGTCATAAATATTTAAAGTTTACAGATCGTTGGGACGTAGTTGAATTCTTTCACTTATTTTTCCTTCCACAAATTCCATCCCCCCTCGCCTTTCAATTGTTCTGGCGTTCTCTCCTCCAGCCACAGCTTGCAGACATTCTTCCAACCTATCCTGCGCCATCTCTAAGTGATCGCTACGCTCAAAAAGTAACCGAGGGACGTACGTGCGGAGCGTGCCTATCGGTTTTCATACTTTGATCCAAGCTCTTGCGTCAGCTGCCGCTCGGCCACAATCCCGGTAACAAAGGAACAAGTTACTTCAATATATCATGCCACCTCCGCACCCGAATACCCCCACTCCTTCACAGCCATGCCCGAAAATTCTTCCCTGCTTACGGAATGACAGTAGGGTCAGTCAGGCAATCGGAATAAAGTATTTTTTTGTACCTTTCTTCATCAAGTTTGCCTTCAAATTCTCGATCACTGGCCCCTGAAATGCTGGTCTTTACGAAGTTCGTTTTCGACCCCGATCTTGAATTCTTTTGCGTGTGTTTCAATCACCCCCGGAAGTTGACCTATTTATACCAAAAATTTAATCTTATAGCAATTTCCAGATGCTTCCACCCCATGCGAAAGTCAGAAAGCAGTAGGCAGTAGGCGGTGGGCGGTAGACGGAAAGCACCAGAAAGAAAAAAGCAGAAAAAAAAGACAGGTCATCGAGCATCCTTTTTTGAAGGAAAAGATCGCCATCATAGGGGAAGCGGATTGGGGCAAGGACCACAGGTTGAGATCAGAAGAAGTTGATCACTGAGAAGAGGGCAGAGGTGGAATATATTCGAGTGAATCTCGTTTGCTGGATTGAAGAGAAGGCCCGCTGTTTTCACATCCAAGCCGCCTATATCAAGGACCTTTATCATCTTGAAGAATTATCTTTTCCAAGGAAGCGATCAGAGGAGGAAGGTCATCCGTAACCGTATCCCAGACCCTGTCAAGATCGATATCAAAATAGACATGGATAAGACGGTTTCGCATCGCAATGATATTCGCCCATGGCAGCTCCATATACGTTTCTCTCGTTTCCTGGGTAACCTTTGACGCTGCCTCTCCCATGATTTCGATGGATTTTACTATTGAGAGAACAAGCATTCGATCTGAATCAAGATCACCTCGACTTTTATTTTTGGCAAAGGACAGAGCTTCCTTTGCAGCATCCAGCATGTGTCGTATCCGTATCAGATCATCCCTGCCCATATTGAACCTCCGCAGAATCGAGCACCTGCTGTCTGAAATAGCGACTCAGTTCTGCCGGCGTCCTCAAATCAACCTTCCTTTTAAGAATCCCCGAAAGCTCAATCTCCATCCCTGCCAAACGCAACAGGCCCACCACCTGACCCGCTTCGAATTCAACAAGGACATCCACGTCGCTCTCAGTGCCAAAGTCTTTCCGGAGGACAGAGCCAAAAAGAGAAAGTTTCCGGATATGATGTTTTCTGCAAAACGCTTCGATTTTTTCTTTGGAAATCTCAATCTGATTTTGTTCTCTCATTGTCTTTCCACCTTGATATAGCCTTTTCAAGATACGTTCCAATCTAATAATACATAAAGAAAAGAAACCATGCAATTCAACCAAGTATCAGGGTCACACGGATATAGAACTCATTTCTCGCACCAACGGTGGAGAAATCCCGAATTGAGATGATTTGTTCTCTGAAATTGTTTCCTACGACGTCTCATCTGCCCGACTTCCGTTTATCCTTTTCCGTTTGCGTCAATGCTGTGTCCTTGACGCCGCTGCGCCAGTTTGCCGTCAGTTTAGTAAGCGCCAAAAGTTCTGCTTGTTCTTAACTTAAAGGACCGCAGTCCCATCGACATACTGCAAAGAACCCCCGGAGGTTGACCTCACCATACCAAAAACCAAACATTATAGCAATTTCCAGATGTTTCCACTCCATTACCTATAAAATAGCATAGCGCAAAGCGCATAGAGCATAGCGTAACTACAGAAACCAAGAGCCATTTTCATGGTTCAAGCGCGGCCCCCCGGCCATGAGGTATTAGAAACGAGTTAATGAGGAAGGGGGAAGATCCATTTTTGATTCGGAATCCAACGTTTACTTTGGAGCGAGGAGGAAGGGCCACAGAAGATCGCCTATCATTTCACAGTTATGCATCCCAAGGATAGACGCAGCGTCGGTCCTTTTGTATGCCGTTTAGGCCCACAACCCTGTAATTGTCTATACCGTAGTGTTCATTGAAGTATCTGATGGCTGTCGGATTAAACTGCTCGTAATTGAGCTTCACCTCAATGGGGATAAGAGCATTTTTCATTCTCAGGATAAAATCGATTTCCTTCTTGTCTTTCGTCCGCCAATAAAAGACAGTTTCTCTGCCATATTTCTTTACCAATTCCGCGAAAACACCGGTCTCAAAGGCCTGGCCGATGACTTCTCTCTGTAAACCTTTCAACCAGAGCATCTGCATGAGTCCTGAATCATAGAAGTATATTTTGGGGAGCTTGAAGAGTTCTGATCGGATGTTCCTGCTGAAAGGTCTTACTAACTTTATGATATAGGTATTTTCCAAAATAAAGAGATATCTCTCTATTGTCTGAATCGCAATTCGGGTGGTGTTAGACAACTCAGTCATGTTGAGCAACTGGCCACTCTGGCCGGCAAGGGCTTCAAGTAACTTATTAAACTTGTCGATGTCTTTTACGCTGGCGAGGTCCCTGATATCCTTTTTCACATAAGTATCGATAATTTGCTGTAAGTATTTCTCCTTTTTATCCACCTCAGGCGTCAGGACAATCTTGGGATAGCCCCCATAAAGGATGTACTCTTTGAACTTAGCCCTGAGTTCATCCGTTTTTTTTCTTGTGTATACTTTGCCATCCTCAAAATGAACCTGGTTGAAGAGAAGGAATTCCCTGAACGAGAGGGTAAAAATCTCAAAATTTACTGTTCTACCGACAAGAGTGTCTTTGAACTTCGTTTTTATGGCAAAACTTGATGAGCCTGAAATGATAAGCTTTATATGCTTATGGTGGTCTGCCACCAACTTCAAGAAAGAGGATGGATCGGCAAGGTACTGGATTTCATCGACCAGAACAAAACATTTCCCCTCTCCGCCGGAGGAAGTGATCCCTTCTTCATCAAGGTGTTTTAAAAAGGCGTCAACCCCTGCATCAAGAATTCTTACATAACGGGAATCTTCGAGGTCAATAAAATAGGTTGTCTTGCCCTTTTCTTTCAGCCGATCTTGAAGGTAACGGAGAATGCAGGTCTTCCCTACCTGGCGCGCCCCGTGGAGAACAATAACGTCATCGCTGTCGACGAACTTATTGATCTCATCCATGACAGTTCTCTTGAAAATCTCTTCCATTGCCCACCAGATTCCCTATTATATTCACAATAAGTTAAACTTAGATTAAAGTCAAGTTGTATTTAGGTTTAACATTGACATAACATTATTTTTACCCTTTTGCGAACGAGACCCCGATCTTGAATTCTCTTGCGTGTGTTTCAATCACCCCCGAAAGTCGACCTATTTATACCAAAAATTTAATTTTATAGCAATTTCGAGATGTTTCCACCTATTCCTTATAAAATAGCATAGCGCAAAGCGCATAGAGCATAGAATAAAGATTAACCAAACACATTTGAAATTTTCCAATGAAACAGGAGGAGAAGATGTTTAAAAAAATTCTGGTAGGAAATGACGGCTCAGAAGGTGCAAAGAAAGCCCTGAGAGTAGCCATCGAGATGGCCAAACGTTATGGTGCCGAGCTTCATTCAATCTCTGTGGAAGAAGACCTTCCTCATTATGCGGCAACCGTAGGCGAGGTTCTGGAGGCCAAGGCAGAGAAGAATGGTTACTTTGCGAAGATAAATGGAGAGGCTAAAGAAATATCAGCAAGAGAACGTGTCGTTCTTCATACAAATGTGTTGGCAGGTCATGAAGTGGAGACAATTGTGGATCACGACAGGGATCACCATTTCGATCTGGCGGTAGTTGGTTTCATGGGCCATTCAAAGATCTATGATCGGGTCTGGGGAAGCACCTCCCAGAATATTGCCAGATTGGTTCCGTGCACCGTCATGGTTGTGAAATAGAGAGGAAAGTAAACCCCGTTAGAAAGTCTTCGACTTTCCAACCGGGAGGCTCATTCACCCCGTTAGAGAAAATCTCTAACGGGGCAAACCCGCATTCCTAAAGGGATTGATGAAGATGGAAGCGAATCAGAGAGAGACTATTTAAGAAATCCGAAGATGAGGATGGAAAGTATCCCACCAGAAAGAAGAATATAAGGAAGGCCAATCTTTTTAAGGAGGGCGAGGAAAGCCGCCCCCGCCAAAATGATACTCGGAATATCCACAAAGGCTGCTCTTCCAAAATTATAGAGTACCAGACCAAGCATCCCGATAAATGATCCGAGAATCCCTTGTTCCATGGTCTTTACGATTTCTATTCGTCTCAGTCGATCGTAATGAGGAATGAGAAGGACGAGAATGAAAAAAGAGGAAGAAAAGATTCCAATCGTAGCCATCAATGCCCCTATAAGGCCAGAAAGTTTATACCCGATAAAAGTGGCTGTGATCATAATGGGACCGGGGGTGATCTGGCCCAGGGCAATGCCATCTAAAAATTCTTTTGTGGTGAGCCAATGAAAATGATCCACCACTTCATACTGAATCAGAGGAATCATGGTGAATCCGCCTCCAAAGGCAAGCGCTCCAATCTTTGATAGAGTGAGAGAAAGATAGGTGAGTTGGGGGTTGATCACATAACAAAGAACAAGTCCAAGGTAAACCAAAATGATTACCGGTCCGAGAATGAGATAGTCTTTCCCTTTTTTCATTGTTGGATTTAACTCTTCATGGGAAGGGGGTTTGAGCTTGCTCCCTTTTGGATTGAGGAGTAGAGCGGCCAATGCAGCCAGAATAAAAATCAGGATGACATTCCACCGGAAGAAAAAGCCAAAGAATGATAAAAATGAGATGAGCGCCACTTTCCAATCACTGAGGATGGATCGACCGAGAGTGATGCAGGCATTGAGTACAATGGCTACCACGATCGCTCCCAGTCCTTTAAAAAGGGCTTCGATGAACCAGAGGGTCTGCATTTTGAAATAGATGGCTGAAAGGATAACTATGGCGATAAAGGCAGGGAGGGTAAAGGCCACGGCAGAAAAAAGGGCTCCCCAAATTCCTCTTAGCCGATACCCGACGTAAGTCACCAGTTGGACATTGGTGGCGCCTGGAATCAGTTGACAGAGGGCTATTCCATGCAAAAACTCTTGTTCCCTTATCCAGCCGTAATCTCCTACCACCACTTGTTTGATTTGCCCGCTCATGGCAGGACCGCCATAAGCTGTGGCTCCCAGTTTGAGAAACCTTTTAAAAAGAAGGCTCAAGGGAAGCATAGAAAGGCTACCAGGGTATCAGACCATCAGATAGTGGGTATTAGGGGATGAGGGTATCAGGTATGGGAATTCTTATTTTTCCTGCTCTCCTGATTTCCTGATAACCTGCATCTCATCCCTCAAGAAGAAAATTTTTCAGCCCTTTTTTGTCCAATTTGGAGAGGCCTAATTGTTTCATTCCTCTACCGGTTTTCCAGTAATCGGTGCGGTTGATGACAGAGGCCATCTGGATCACGGCGTCGTGAGTAGGAGTGGGAACTCCCAGGAGGTTTCCCAATGTGGAGAGGAGGACCATTCCATAAGGAACATCTTCGGTCACAAAACGGTCCTTTAAATGTTCGGGGCCTTTCATCTTGATCCCTGCATAAATTCCATCTTTTCCAAAAGCGGCATCCATGCTGGTATTAAGGATCCGGTAACGGCATTCCTCTTCGGTCTCACCCAGGTTGTAATCCTTAAATTCCAGATTGTCCCAATGGTAAAGTTTATACCCCAGGGCTTCGCAAATAGAGAGCCTTTCCTGATTGAGAGATTCATAAGCTCTCGCCACCGAAGGGGTCATTCCCTCGGCATAGAGGTAGAATTCACCCTTTGAATGTTCAATCCGTGTGGCACTAAGTAATGTAGCGACCGGATGGACGACAGGGTTCGGGTTGTTGATGGCTGCCTCCAAAACATCCTTGGCAGGAATGATCATCGGATAAAATTGCTTCAATTTTGAAATCACCCCGGCTGTCCTGTTCGATGGGAAGACGCCCGTGGGGAGGATGACGGCATTGATAAGCACCGAGACATGGCCAGAACCTTTGAGCCGGGCGCCATAGGGGAGGGTACAGCTTTCGGCAAAAGTAATCTCTCGCTTCACTTTTTTCTGCTTGAAGATATTTATAAATTCAAGGCTTCCTCCAGAGCCAGGCATCAGCACAATCATCTGTCCATCCTGAACGAAAGGAGCACAGACATCCGCCATGGCTTTATGCCCAAACGCCGGGGTGATCACAAAGATGACCTCAGCGTCTTTAATGGCCTGTTGAATATCGGTCGTGGCAAGATTCAATTTAGCCATTCCATCAATCGATACCCCCTCGATCTGAATCTCTTTTGTTCGCAGGACCTTTTCAAATGAGTCAGCAAACTGGGGAAGTTCGAAGAAGTTGACTTTAAATCCTGCAAGAGAGAGATTCGCTGCCACAGCATGCCCACCATTCCCTCCCCCTAATACCGCTACCAGATCTTTCTCCATAACTGATCCTCTCGCGATGTTCTTGATTTTCCTTAAATTTCTCTTTCTGAATTCTTAATTCTCAACTCATAATTCATCACTCATTATTAAAGTTACTCCATCTATGAGAAAAAAACAAGAAGGTTTCTATCCAGATTATTTCTTAAAAAAATCAGTGGGTTGAAAATCAATCCATGAAATATTATAAAATAGAATCAAGAATTATATTGACGGAGCTAAAAAAGGAGGATTAGAATAAAAAATAATTCATTCAAAGGAGGAAGATTTATGAAGATGAAAAATTTCTTTGCGATCTTATTGGTGTTGGGTGTGGCTTTAGGAACCAATAGCCTAGTGATGGCAGCAGAGGTCAATCTCAAAGATTATGATGCAGTGGTCGTTCAGGACCTTGAAGTTCCCTCTGGTTCGCCAGCCCCTGAGTCAGCAGGGTTGCAGATGGCTGAGAAGACCGTTTACCAGATCAAGAGGTATAATGAGAAATATAGACTCTTTGATACTATCGTTAAAGAAGGGGGAAAGGCAAGTAAAGAAGCCCCTTCTGGGAAAAAAGTCCTCATCATAAAAGGAGAAGTCAAGGAGTGGACACCTCCCACCGTAGGGAGGCGTATAGGGCGGTCCTTTATTCCATTTGGGGAACATACCGGTACGGCTTATTTCGCTGCCCACTACAAGTTCATCGACAAGGAAAGCGGCAAGGTCATCTATGAAACTGATCTGAGAACTTCTTCTACGGGTGCTAATGATACGGTGGAGTACGCCATGGATAGAAACGGCGAGGCCTTAGCCAAGACGATTACAAAATTGAAAGGGAGATAATCCGGACTGATCGGGACCAAGAAAAAATTGAATCTTGATGAATACCCCCAGTGAGAGAAATGGGGAGGAGGGAATTGAAAAGATTGGCAATCATAAAGTTAGAATTTTACTTCATATATTGTTCTGTCCATTTTATTTCACGGGATTAAGGGGCAGACTTAATTATTGACAGGATACTTATTTTTTAACCTGAGAATTTCGAAAGTCAAGTTTAAAATCGATTTGAATTAGAATAGATAGAGAAAGGAAATGAAAAAGAGGCTAACCCAATTAGGTTGCCCCTTTATTATTCTTGGAGCCCACGGACGGATTTGAACCGCCAATCCGCTGATTTTAAAGGGGCTTCTTGGTTTTATCCTAACTGATTAATTTTCAAAAAGATTTAACCCTTTGGCTTCAAAATCCATCGTCAGTTTAGGACATTTTTAGTCGTTATAAATACAGGAGCGCCATTTTGGATAATTAGAGTTTCGAGTAGCAGGAAATCTCATTGAACTTTCTGAATTGAGGTTTACCTTTAAGTGGACATCATCCCAGTTCCTTTCAGTCATGAAGCTGGATCCATGGCGTTGGGATGAAGGTTGATTTACCTAACCCGTCTCTATTTCTTTCCCCATTTTGCCCCCTCATGTCAAACAGTAAATGCTCTGGCGCTTGTTTCTATTCGCTTGCATCTGCTGTTCTTTCCCGCTATAATCCCTATGTGACGAAGTACAAGCATGCCCTCGCCCTGAACCCGTATT
>PEUO01000233.1 GCA_002780715.1 Deltaproteobacteria bacterium CG03_land_8_20_14_0_80_45_14 | reverse complement strand
CGACTGAAGAATCTCGCTGTATTTTCACCGAGAATTGCTGGCATAGGGCTTGTTCTCTTGACAATTTGGAAGAAAATACTCAATATATATAAAACACTATGCGCTCTGCCTGCCCTGAACCAGCACGGTTCGGGGCCTGCGGTAGGCAGGCGCTTTGCATTAACGATTATGCCAATCTACGCTTACAGAGTTATTGATTCAGAAAAAAGTTGCACTTACTGCAGGTTAGGTTTTGAGGTCATCCAAAGGATGACTGAACCCGCCTTAACCCTCTGCCCTCATTGTAAAAATCCTATCTCCCGGGTTCTCTTCGCCCCTGCTGTGGTGATCAAAGGAGGTCCGCTCACCGAAACAGATCGGAAAATCAGGGATTACGAAAAAGAGGGGAAATGGAGCCATGCGGCCGAATTAGCTGATAAGGAAGCGGAAAAGACGAAGCGAGAAGATTTGAAGACCCGTGCCTTAGAAAATTACAAGAAGGCGGGCTATAATTTCGACAAGTACGATACCGACACATAATTCTGGAATATTGGAGTGATGGAATACTGAATTATTAAGAATACAATCAAATACAAAATAACAACGAATTTAGCATGAAAGAAGCAAAGTTTCCTCCGCCCAATCTTCCATTATTCCAATCTTCCATTATTCCATTTTAATTGTATGATCACACTCAACCATGTTCAGAAACAGTTCGGAAGCAGAGTCCTCTTTAAGGACTGCTCCCTTCAGATCGGAGTAAGGGATCGGGTGGGCCTCATCGGCTCCAATGGCTCCGGAAAGACAACCCTCTTCAGAATGATCTTAGGAGAGGAATCGATTGACGAAGGAGAGATCCTCATTGCCAAAGGGGTAAAGATCGGCTACCTCCCTCAGGAAGTAATTTCCTTCAGAGGCAATACTGTTCTGGATGAGGTTTTAAAAAGTTTGACAAACATCACCTCCCTCCAGGACAAGATGAAGATTTTGGAGGAAGGGCTTTCATCCATTGAGGAACCCAAAGAACAGGAAAGGCTGGCAAAGGAATATGGAAAACTCCAGGAGCGCTACACCCTTCTCGGAGGATATGGCCTGGAGGCTGAGGCAAAGCGCATTCTTGAAGGATTGGGATTTAAAGAAAGGGATTTCGATCGACTCACCGAAGAACTGAGCGGCGGCTGGCTGATGCGAATTGCCTTGGCGAAAATCCTTCTTCAATCTCCTGACCTTCTTCTTCTCGATGAGCCAACCAACCACTTAGATCTGGCCTCCCTCATCTGGTTGGAGGATTTCTTAATCAATTATCCTGGCGCCATGATGATCGTCTCTCACGATCGAGTTTTCCTCAACCACCTCATTGATTGGATTGCAGAGATTGAAGCTCAAACGATCGACCTCTATTACAGTAACTATGACCGCTACCTGGAGGAGAAAAAAGCTCGAAAACAAACGCTCGAGGCTACTTATAAAACTCAGCAGAGAAAAATTGAGCAGACCGAAAGGTTTATTGAGAGATTCCGGGCTAAAAACACCAAATCGAGCCAGGTTCAGAGTCGAATCAAGATGCTCGAAAAAATTGAGCGGATTGAACTTCCGGAGAAAAAGAAGGAGATCCGATTCCACTTCCCCTCTCCAAAACGAAGCGGCCATAAAGTTGTGGAGGTTAAAAATCTTCACAAAAGTTATGGGGAAACAGTTGTGTACCAAGGAGTTGATCTCGCTCTCTACCGAGGGGACAAAGTGGCTTTGGTAGGCCCTAACGGAGCAGGCAAATCTACTCTCCTCAAAATTTTGGCTGGTGTTCTCGATTTTGAAGAAGGTGATATAATTTTAGGGAAGGATGTAACCCGAGCCTACTTTGCCCAGCGCCAGTTTGACATTCTCCGTCCAGAAAATACAGTCTTTGAAGAACTCCTCTCTGTTGCCACCGATGAAAGTCAGACTCAGCTTCGGACCCTATTGGGTACTTTTCTTTTTACCGGAGATGAAATTGAAAAAAAGGTCTCTGTTTTAAGCGGTGGCGAGAAGAGCCGTCTGGTCCTGGCTAAGATGCTGCTCAAACCTGCCAATTTTCTTCTCTTTGATGAACCTACCAGCCATCTTGATATCCCCTCTCGAAATGTATTGGAGATGGCGTTAAAACAATTTCAAGGGACGATCTGTTTAATCACTCACGACCGGCATCTGATTAATGAGATCGCCAATAAAATAATCGAAATTGATAAAGGAATCCCTCATCTCTATCCAGGAAATTACGACTATTACCTTTATAAAAAGCAGCAGATCCCATTAGAAGAGACGAAGCGAGAAGTAAAAAACGAGGCTAAGGTCAAGGTTGAGGTTGAGGAAAAAGAAAAATCTGAAAAAAAGAAGACAAAATACATGGCCAAAGAGGAGAGGAGAAAAAGGGCTCAGGAGATGGATCAATTCCGGCGGCAACTCTCCAGTCTCGAAAAGAAATTTCAGGAAGTAGAAACATCTTTACACGACGCTACTCAAAAACTGGATCAGCTCAATCAAAGACTTTCTGACCCCAATCTTTATCAGAATCAGAAAGAGACTTACGATACCATTCAGACTCAAAAACAGGTGAAAGAACAGGTGAGAGAACTTACCCAACTCTGGGAATTCCTCGCCCTCGAGTTGGAAGAGCTGAAAATGATGCACCTCATGTCAAATACCAAAGATCAAAGTCCAAATTAAAATTTGACATTTGAACTTTACCATCTGCAATCTGCCTTTTTACCCCGTTAGAAAGCCCCGCTGCTTGCCCCGTGTGAAGCTTCGCTTCTATCGGGGCTTGCAGCGGGGATGAACCACGTAAGACCTTTGGTCTCTTACGGGGTGAAGATATAATTCCATCCGGGCCAGAGGTCTTTTAGAGCGAACACGGGGTTTAATGCCCCGCTTGCCCTGTTAGAGACTTTCTCTAACGGGGTGAATGAGCCTCCCCGTTGGAAAGTCGAAGACTTTCTAACGGGGTTTACTTTATCCTACCTAAAAAATTCCTCCATCTTGGAAATAAAGAAATCACCCTTTTTTCCTGAACTTTTCATTTCCTAAAACCCTAAAAAGGGTGTATATTACACCCCGTATTTCACAATTAATAACCCTGATGCGGAGGGTGGGATAACTTCTTTTAATATTTATATAGATGCAATATAACATTGTAAAAATAACATTATAATGCAAAAGGAGGCTCTTATTAGATCATCCAGGGCTTAATAGAAGCCCTTCAAGGGGTTGTGAAACCTTGTTTTTAGGATAAACGTCGAAGCAGTATAATAATTGTTGGGCATCAAAAAAGCAATTGGACAACCTGCTTCGATAGTGGTAATTTATAAGTATTATGCTAAATCAGAAGAAAAACACCTGTAAAGCAATTCGATATGTTGATTTATTCTGCGGTATTGGTGGTTTTCGCATAGCTGCGGAACAGGCAGCCGGTGAATTAGGCATTCCTGTCATGTGCGTTTTTTCAAGTGATATTGACGAGTCCTGTCAAAGAGCTTATGAAGAAAACTTCCGGGAAAAACCAGCAGGCGATATTACAGCGATTAACGCTAAGGATATACCCGACCATGATATCCTTCTTGCTGGTTTTCCATGTCAGCCATTCAGCATTATCGGCCATAGAAAGGGGTTTGAGGACACTCGAGGCACGCTTTTTTTTGATATCGCACGCATACTTGAAGCTAAAAAACCTAAAGCTTTTTTACTGGAAAATGTAAAATTATTAGCGGGCCATAGTAATGGGAAAACGCAAATTTGCTTATGATAACAGAATTTAGAGTTGGCGAAAAATACACCAATGACCAGATTCGTTTCGCCTTAAATGTAGAAAATATAGGCGGGATTCGCCCTTCTGTTGATGCAAACAAAAATCTTAACCACCTCGTTATATTGACCACAGCGGAACAGTATGTAAAAAACATAGCAGAAAATCCTTACCATGACAGAATTGAAAATAATATACTTATTTATACGGCTCAAGGACGAACCGGCGATCAAGAAATCAGTGGCAGGAATAAAAGGATTCTTGAACAATACTCTACTCCAATCCCCTTTTATGTTTTTTCAAATGAAGGAAGACAAACATATGCTTTTCTTGGGTTGCTTGAGCTTCTCCGTCATTTTCAGGAATATCAGATAGACAAGAAGAATGTCCTAAGAAAGGTTTGGGTGTTTGAATTTTTTATTCATAAAGAAATACCGATAGTTCCTATTCAAAATGCAAAAGATATAGTTGCCTCAATATTTAAAGAATCAAGGAAGCTTCATGAAATTGATAGGGAAGAACGAGAAGTTATTCTATTTGAACCGCCGCAGGAAATTTATGAAGCGGCAAACTATGAAGCGGAAGAAATTCGTTCCCATCTTCTTCAAATTAATCCATACCGATTTGAATCTCTTGTAAAAGATGTTGTCGAAGCCAACGGTTTTACAAATGTCACCGTAACCCCACCCTCACAGGACGGAGGAATAGATGTAAACGCTTATGTCGTAGATTCTAATTATTTCTTCTCTAAAACGCATGTCCAATTTCAAGTAAAACGGTGGCGGCATTCTGTAGGAAGCGTTGAGATTAATAGCTTTCGGGGCGCGTTGCATACAACTGCAAAAGGTGTTTTTATCACCACAAGTCATTATACTAAGGCGGCAATTCAGGAGGCTGAACATTCTGTTAAACCCTGCATCTCTCTTATTGATGGCTTCATATTTTCCAGGCTAATCAAGGACATTGGAATAAACTTAAACAAATATTTCTGAGGGTTTATGTTATGAACAACAATTACCATGATGAAACATGGGAATGCTTTACATGTGGGAAGGAATTTGTTGTGGAATTTAATCCTGGAGGCTGGCTTGGCAATTACCATCCACTTTGCGATTCATGCGCAGATTCTATTTTTTACGATAATGCATCTATATTTCATAACGCTATGACTTTTCATTATTCAGTTGGCGATTTTTTATTACAGACGACCTAGCCCTTCAACAAACAGCGTGGGGAGCAAAGACTGTAAAAAACAAAAGACCGTCAAAAGTTGCGAAAATCCGATTAATTTCTGGCCGCAATTCCCCTGTCTATTCTTTTGGAGACCGCGAAATTAGCCACACTGACCCAAGCGATCTCGGCGAGAAAATTCTTTCTATATGGAACGAGCGCGTGGCGGGAATCCGTAAACTCTACAAGCACGTCAGGACGGTTGTTCTGATTAAGTCCGATGACCTTTTGGAGGCGGCCGTATTTGAATTTGAAACTATTCTGTATGGAGTTGACGGGTTCTGGTGGCAGTGGAACGAAAGGAATAACTTAGAGGGATTCAGCAAAGACGCCAATCAACACATCTTCACATGGCAGCCGCATGGGTCTCAGTTCACTATCATAGAAGATGTTCCTAAAGACAGGCTTGCAATAAGAATTAAAAAACCTCCTCAAGTAGACCGAAACGAATTCCTCAAGGCAATCAAATTTGATGAGTCTTGGGTGGAAATCATCAAGTGATGCGATAGTGGACACTTTTTCAAAAACGGAACGCTCAAAAATAATGGCGAGCGTGAAGTCCAAAAATAATAAATCCACAGAGCTTCGTTTTCTTTCCATCCTTAAGGAAAAAGACATCACCGGCTGGCGACGCAATTATCCGGCGACTGGCAGGCCAGATTTTGTTTTCCCGCGTTTAAAGATAGCGGTGTTTATTGATGGTCGCTTTTGGCATAGTTGTCCCAAACACTGCCGCTTGCCAGCGTCAAATAAAGACTATTGGAACACCAAAATTGAGAGGAATAGAATTAGGGATAAGAAGACATCAAAAGCTTTAAAAGACAAGGGATGGACAGTAATTAGAATCTGGGAGCATGAAATCAAGACCAGCGAACTTAATCGCAAATTGAATCTGATAAAAAAGGCTGCCCAACAAGGCGCTCAAGTCTGATGTGGCATAAACCCGCCACGCCGCTTAGCTTGATCGTTAGCACCGATTTCAATCGGAAATCATTGAGTCCCTGATCATCTCGCCGCTGAAGATAAGTAGGTGCACTTGTAATCGAATATGAGAAACGGATCAGACCTTAAAAATTCAATTAATCCCCCTCACCATCCTGAAATAACCTCCCACCCGCATCACAAACATATCTCCGATAATGTTATCCCGGCAAAAGAACCTTCTTTAAAGGATGTCTTAGATGAGATAGGCGCTATCATTATTGGAAAACCCGTTTCGGTAAAATAGGAACCCGTCCCCAATTTTACATCTGAGCCTCACGTCCCCAGGATATTCTTCCAGGAATAGTTGTCTATTCCCCTGGTGAGATGAAAATTATCTGGTGAGGTGGAAATGACAGCGGAAGTTCCGACCGCTGATTTTAATTCGCTGGCAATCCTTGAGAGGGAGGAAGCATGTTTGGGCAAGATGGTCATCGCGCTCTTGATCTCAAACAAATATAATTTTTGTCCCAATTCCAACACCAAATCTACTTCCAAGCCATCTCGAGTTCGCAAATAATACATGGAAGGCATCTGCCCAAAATGGAGAAATCTCTTTAAGAAATCGGTCACGATCATGGTTTCAAATAGATTGCCAAAATTTGGACTGTTGATCAAGGTGCCCCTATCATTCAGACCCAAAAGATAAGAGGCCAGGCCTGTATCGTTAAAATATAGCTTTGGGCTTTTGACGAGACGTTTGCCTAAATTCTTATAATAGGGATAAAGCAAATAAACCTGATGCCCTGTTTCCAGCATGGAAAGCCACCTTTTCATTGTCGGAACACTCATCCCAACCTCTTTCGCTAACTCCGAAAGATTGAGGATCTGTCCTGTCCGGATGGCGCAAAGCTTCAAAAATCTCTCGAATTGGCCCAGATCACCAACCTGAGCCAAATTCCTCACATCTCTTTCTAAATATGTAGAAATATAAGATCCACACCATAGCTGCCGATCCACAGACCTCTTGCTGGCAATTTCTGGATAGTTCCCTCTCAATATCAATTCAATGAGCGAAACCTTACTTTCACATTTTTGATGAAGATTCAATCCCTTCAACCAGTCCACCATCTCTTTGGTCCTCTCTCCTTGTTCGATTCTCTCCGAAAAGGAGAATGGCAGAAGAGAAAGGACTGCCGCTCTTCCAGCTAAAGATTGACTGATCCCATGCATCAAGACAAAATTTTGAGACCCCGTAAAGAGCCATTGTCCTGGTCTCCTTTTTTGGTCAATCTTAGTCTTGATATAGGATAGTAATTCCGGGACGTATTGGATCTCGTCAATGATGACAGGCGGCCTAAATTGTTCTAAGAAACGCAGGGGGTCTTCTTTGGCCCGCATTCTAACATCCGGGTCTTCCAGGGTGACAAATCGGTGGCTTTTGGCAAAAAGCATCTTTAGAAGAGTGGCCTTACCCGATTGTCGGGGGCCTGTCACCACGATCGCTGGAAATGATTTCATGGCCTTCTGGATCGTTCGGGCCAATATTCGAGGTTTCATTGGAGATTATTATACCCTTAAAATTTAATATGTCAATTTAAATTTTAAGGGATTTAGGGAGGGCGTAGTTAGGCGAATTCTTGTATTATCTATGTCTTCGAACTCCTCACTCCGAACTATTATTTTGTTTCTGTTTACCTTCGTTTCGTCCATCGTCTATCGTCTCCCGTCCATCGTCTCTCGTCTCTCGTCCATCGTTTCATTGATCCAGCACTTCCCTCACTTTTCTCAACAGCCCTTCCAGGGTAAAGGGCTTCTGGATAAAATTTAGCCCTTTCTCCAGAATGCCATGATGAACAATGGCATTGTCTGTATAGCCTGACATATAGAGCACCTGCATCTCCGGATGATGAGGTTCCAGAGATTTGGCTAACTCGCGGCCGTTCATTCCTGGCATCACCACATCCATCACCATCAGGTGAATTGCTCCTTTATGTTGCTCACAAATGTGTGAAGTTTCATTCCCTTGAGAGGCTTCGAGAACAGTGTACCCCTGCCTTCTGAGGATTTGAACCGCTAACTTCCGAACTTCCTCCTCATCCTCCACCACCAAAATCGTCTCACCCCTACCAACAATCTCCTTTTGAACCACCACCTCCCCCGCCTCCTCCAGAGGCTCATCCACGCGGGGAAGATAGATCTTAAATGCGGTTCCTTTTCCTGGTTCACTATAGACCCAGATGTTTCCGTCACTCTGCTTCACAATCCCATAAACCGTGGATAAACCCAACCCTGTCCCTTTGCCTTTCTCTTTGGTTGTAAAAAAAGGGTCAAAGACACGATCCCTCACCTCTGGGGCCATTCCCACGCCCGTATCACTCACCGAGATCATTACATAACGACCCGGCGTCACAGCGACATGATTACGAGCATAGGCCCCATCCAACTCCACATTGGCCGTCTCAATGGTGAGTTTTCCTCCTTCAGGCATCGCATCTCTGGCATTGACCGAAAGGTTCATAATCACCTGTTCGATCTGTCCAGGGTCGGCCTTGACTCTCCCCAGGTCTTCTGCCAATGGGGTGACCAGTTCAATATCCTCACCGATGACGCGGCGCAGCATCTTGTCAAGGTTTTTCAATAAATCGTTGAGATCCAACACCTTCATTTCCATAATCTGGCGCCGACTGAACGCTAAAAGTTGACGGGTGAGGTCTGCGGCTCGATCCGCGGCATTTTTAATCTCTTCAATATCTCCCCTCAAAGGGTCGCCTTCTTTTATCTCAACAAGGGAGAGTTGACTATAGCCTTTGATGACGGTCAACAGATTATTGAAATCATGGGCGATGCCTCCTGCCAAACGACCAATGGCCTCCATCTTCTGCGATTGGCGAAGTTGGTCTTGAAGGGCCGCCATCTCTTCCTCTGCCCGCTTGCGTTCGGTGATGTCTTGAATAGTGCAACGGATGCCTGTAATTCTTCCGTTAGCATCCCGGAGGAGTCGATCTTCGATCAGGGCCGGAAAAGTTGTCCCATCTTTCCGGCGATAAGTCCGCCCAAACCCCGAAAAGGGGGCATGGTTCCAGCTAATTTGGCCAAGATCTGTTGACGGGCTGTCTCTCCCTCAACAATGAATTTCCATACAGGTTGACCGATCATTTCTTCAAAAGTATAACCCAGTATTTCCAACTCTGTGCGATTGACACTGGTGATGCGTCCTTGAGCGTCATATTCAAAGTACCCCACTGGGGCATTGTCATAGAGTTCCTTAAATCTTTCCTCACTCTTTCTTAACACTTCTTCTGCTTGCTTGCGGTCCGTCACGTCACGGACAACACCCCGAAACCCTATCTGTTCGCTCTTTGAATTTCTTATCAGAGAAACTGAACTTTCAATAAATCTCTTTGTGCAATCTTTTCTTATGATTTCCCAATCAAACGATATGTGAGGTTCCCCTGTGGTATATACCTGATTGAACGTCTGATATACCTTTTGGGCATTCTCTTTATCCATATATTGCTTATTATTCATACCCATCGTTTCGTCTCTTGAATATCCAAGCATTCTGCACAGAGAATCATTAAAAAAAGTGAAATTCCCTGCAATATCTACTTCAAAGTAACCGTCTTCGATGTTATCGAGAATGGTTCTATATCGTTCCTCTGATTCCCTCAGCGCCTCTTCTGCCCGTTGGCGCTCGGTGATGTCTATGATGGCTCCCTGGATGGCAGACTTCCCATGATACTCTATGAGACTGGCAAACATCTCCAGCCAGATCACCGATCCGTCCTTCCTGATGCCGCGATATTCGTAACGCGGCGGCACGGGTTTCCCCGCCAAGCGATCCCGAAAGTGCCCCCAGACCAATGCCTGATCTTCAGGGTGTATCATCGTAGCCACTTTTTCGGGCGAAAGGGATAGCAACTCCTCAACAGCGTACCCGCAGATTTCGGCGAAAACTATGTTGGCGAAGACGATGCGAAAGTCTTGGATGATTACCAAACCCTGCACTGACTGCTCGACCAGTGTCCTGTATTTCTCCTCGCTCTCACGAAGTTCTTCCCACATCTGTTGCTCGCGTTCCACATTATTCAACCAGTGCTGAACCTCTCTCTCGGCACGCTTTTTATTTAGAAACTCTTCCGGATCGACATAATAGAAGTTGCGATAAATGCGGCTACCACGCACCAGCAGCGGATGCGTCATGATAACGCCCTTAATGATCTCCGGATCGAATTTCCAGCGGTCATACTGACAGATGGCCAGGCAGGGATATTTGGGAAATAAATCTCTATTGAGTTTTGCCTCATATTCCAAGAGTTTTGCTGACCCAGGATAGCCACGCAGCACCCAGGTCATTTCACCTGTGGTTCGAAGGGCTGGATAGCCCTCAGAAACGGCCTTTTCCGTCTCCGATATCAGCAGGGCAATCATCCTATCAGGGTCAAAGGAGCCCTCCCTGGTATAGGCCTCGGTCTCATGCAGGATAGATAGCTGTCCGGACTTCTCAACTGAAGTTACGTCAACCCCTGCCTCAAGAAGATATTTGCGGATTTCTTCAGCCGTGCTGGTATCGACGATATAAATACATTTCTCGCCCTGTTTCAGTCCGATGGAAATGAAAGGCGCCGCAGCAGCCCGCCACTCCTCCTGCGATTCATAAATAAGACAAAGGTGATCATGCGGTTTGAGCGTTTCAAGCATCCTGGTGAGGCCGATATCTTCAGGCTGTATGCTGAAGGCATGGGGACGACCGGAGGAAATGCCATCCACACTTCTGATCTCAGACGAGGAAGCGCTTCGTGGCTCCGGAGGCTTGGCTGATTTTCCCTTTCCTCTCTTATCACTTTTCATTTGCCACCTCTCTTTAAAGTGCTGTTGCTTATGCTAAGCTGTTTGTCCTCTTAATTTATGATATAGGGGTAATATTTTTATATTTAAAAATGAATTTTCCATCTGTATTAAAAAGATATGAAAGCTGTTTAAACATTGGAGAAGTGAGTGAGTGAGTGAGGCAAGATTTGAGCCAGTTCATGGATTGCTGACTCCATTTACCGTAAATAAATTTAAGCCTCCGCCGCTTTTTAAAAACAGACTACTAAACATTACCATCTTTGTCAAGGAAAGTTTAAGATTAGCGAAAGCAAGGAAAAGGAGGATGCTTCAGGAACGGATGACGAGTCCCTTTACAAACCGGGGGTCGATTTCCTCTTCTAAGGGTATCTTCCCATATTCCTCCTCAAATAGGTCCAAGCAGAAATCTCTAAAGGCGAGGAGGTGTTGCCGCTTTCTTTCCTCGCCTTCGACTGAAGACAACCATTCCCTTAACCCGTCCTTGACCTCCATCTTAGTAACCCCCTTCCCCTGGGCATCTCTTTCAAAAACCCGAAAGAGCAAATCTTTTACATGGGCCTGCTCGATGGCTCTAAATTGAAAAGACCCTTTGAGCATTTGGTTTGCTAAAGAGGTGAGAAAGATCGTAGAGAGTGTGATCTCCCGCCAATCTTCAGGATGGCAACCATCCAAATTCATTTCCCTCAAATGATGAGGATAGATATTCAATTCCTTACCCAAAAAATTGATAATCGTCTCGATGGACTCTAAAAAATCCTCCGTTTCTTTTAAATCCTGAAGGTTTTTAAAATCCTCATAAATCCCATCCCGATAAAGGGCCGGCCTTTTCCTTAAAATCCCTTCAAATTTTTCGAGATGGGAAGGATCCAAAAAGGTCAGATTCTCCTGGTCGCCTGAAAACCAAGGCCCTTTTAAAATGGATTCCGCTCTTCTTCTTAGAAGAAGCGTAGCGCTCACCCCACACTGGAATAATCTCTGTATGGGAAGGGAGGGAAGGATCTCAAATGCTTTTATTTCATCTTCTTTACTCAAATATTGAAGCCCAAGGTTCAGAGTGCGGTAGACTTTTTTTACGACCCTCTCCATGCCCATTATATTGGAAAGATCAATGGCCTCTGCTACGATGGCCTTATTGCAAAGCGCTGTTATTTCTTGCCTCAATCGATCCTGCTTCTGAGGATCATCAATCTTAGAGAGAACCGAGGAGAGAAAAGGACCTTCATGTTGAAAGGTAAGATAGAAAATAGAACCTTCCTTACCCACCTCCCCCCGACCCATGACCCGAGGAAATCTTTCTTCTGCAATCAGAGAATTAGGGTTAACGAAGCGATAAATTTCTAAAGATTCCTCAAAATCAGGGAATCCATGGTCATTCAATCTTCCATTTCGTAAACGATATTCTGTCTCCTCAAGCTCTGAGTCTATTTCAACAACGAGAGATTCCATCAGTTTTCGATAACCCTCGTCATCGGTGTGGTAAAGGATTCCCAAAAAGGGTTCGAAAATCTCTCTGGTTTTCTTCCCTTTAAAATCAATGAAGTAAAATTGATCTAAAGTAAAAAGAGGGATTTTATCCATCTCTTCCAAGCGTTCCCCTTCCAGCGATGTGACATGAAGGAACTTTTTTAAAAGAAGGGCGATAAATTCAGGATCGGTGGAATGAATAAATTGGGTAACTTTCTTTTCCCCTGATTCGAGTAGAATCTCCATCCAGTTAAGGATTTTCTCCGGATCCAGTTGATCCCTTCTCCAGAAATCGAGGTCGAGGATATATTGAAACTGTTCTGGAGTGGTGAGTGAGATCAGGTCGAGACAATCTCTTTCTCCGACTTCCTTGATGGTTAAAAAAACATCCAGTTCTGGGAGTTGTTGAACTAACTGGTCTGGATGTTCTGAAAGAAATAAATAATGGAGGCGCCCTTTTCCTTGAGCCTGTAAAACAATTTTTAACTGATTTTTAATAGGGAGGGAGTTAAAGACCTCTTGGGCTTCTTTGGGATCTTCGGGTAAGGTCAAAGATGAGGATTCAACCATGTCAGACCCCGAGGGAACGAATGAAAGAATTTTTAATCCCCCCCGCCCCCCTTTAGCCGCCGGCCCAAGAGGGCCTCTGGCCCGGAGGGTAAAGGGGGGTTGGGGGGATTTGAAACCTATTTTCTAATAAGCGGGAGGCATAGGTGGTCCGGCCTGTTCTTTCTTGGGTTTCTCAGCCACGACGGCCTCTGTGGTAATTAACAGAGAGGCCACACTGGCAGCATTCTGTAAGGCAAATCTCACGACCTTGGTCGGATCAATAATGCCGGCGTCGATCATATCCGTATACTCTTCCTTATCCGCATTGAATCCAAAAGCCCCTTTCTCCTGTTTCACCTTCTCTGCCACCACAGAGCCCTCCTGGCCAGCATTTTGAACAATCTGACGGATGGGCTCTTCAAGAGCCTTAATAATAATATTGACCCCTGTCTGCCGATCGTCTTCCAGTTTGATTTTCTTCAAGGCGGGCAAACATCTCAGGTAGGCTACCCCGCCGCCAGGAACAATTCCCTCCTCCACGGCGGCTCGTGTGGCATGGAGCGCATCTTCTACCCGCGCCTTTTTCTCTTTCATCTCAGTCTCAGTGGCTGCCCCCACCTTGATAACAGCAACCCCTCCAGCGATTTTTGCCAATCGCTCCTGAAGTTTCTCTTTATCGTAATCTGATGTGGTCTCTTCGATCTGAACACGAATCTGTTTGATCCGGCCTTCGATCGCAGAGGCATCACTTGCTCCTTCAATAATTGTGGTGTTGTCCTTATCGATGACCACCTTCTTCGCCCTGCCCAAATCATCCAATTTCATTTTTTCAAGTTTGATCCCTATATCTTCCATGATCGCCTTGCCACCGGTGAGGATGGCAATATCTTCGAGCATTGCCTTCCTCCGGTCTCCAAAGCCAGGGGCCTTGACGGCCGCACATTTCAATGTCCCCCGAAGTTTATTGACGACCAAAGTGGCTAAGGCCTCTCCTTCCACATCCTCAGAAATGATAAGCAAGGGACTTCCTGTCTTGGCAATCTGTTCCAGGATAGGAAGGAGTTCTTTCATATTGGAGAGCTTCTTTTCATAAAGGAGAATAAGGGGGTCATCGAGCACAACCTCCATCTTCTCAGGATCGGTTACAAAATAAGGAGAGATATAACCTCGATCGAACTGCATCCCTTCCACGACCTCGAGGGCGGTCTCCATAGCTTTGGCCTCCTCGACCGTGATCACACCCTCTTTCCCAACCTTATTCATCGCTTCGGCGATGATATCGCCAATGGCCCGATCGTTATTGGCAGAGATCGTCCCCACTTGTGCAATCTCTTTCTGTTCCTTGACCGGCTTGGAGAGTTTTTTCAACTCTTTGACGACCTCTTCCACAGCGGTGTCAATCCCCCGTTTCACATCCATGGGGTTGATTCCTGCTGCCACCACTTTGTATCCATCGCGATAGATGGCTTGTGCTAAAAGTGTGGCAGTGGTGGTTCCGTCTCCGGCTGTGTCCGAGGTTTTGCTGGCCACCTCTTTCACCATCTTGGCGCCCATATTCTGAAAATGATCTTCGAGCTCAATCTCCTTTGCAACCGTGACACCATCTTTTGTAATCACAGGAGAGCCAAATGACCTCTCAAGAACCACATTCCTCCCCTTGGGTCCCAAGGTCACTTTTACTGCATCGGCCAAAATATTGACACCTTCCAAAATTGCATTCCTTGCTTCCTGATCGAACTTCAATTCTTTTGCCATGAACACCTCCTCCTTTCTAATCCCCCATCATTCAATGATAGCGAGAATATCATCCTCTTTCATGATAAGATATTCTTCCCCATCAATCTTCACTTCGGTTCCTCCATATTTGGCATAGAGGACCCGATTGCCCTTTTTAACCTCAAGGGGAATTTTTGTCCCATCCTTTTTGATCCTTCCTGCCCCAACAGCGATCACTTTTCCCTCGATTGGTTTTTCCTTCGCTGTATCAGGGATGATGATTCCTCCTTTTGTCTTCTCTTCCTCCTCCAATCTCTGGATAATGAGCCGATCATGAAGTGGTCTCACCTTCATAAAGACATACCTCCCTTCTCTTAAATTTTCAGCCAAATAGATAATCATCGATTCTCCAGTTGTCAAGTTTTACATCTGGAATCAATCGGTTATAAAGGGCGTGGCAACCCATCAGTTACGGGTAAAAAATCCTTAAAAGGAGCGTAACTTAGGGCTTTAGCCGTTCGGCTGAGCTCACGACGAAGCCCTGATTCATCCCTCCGGGCCAGGCTCCGCCCCGGAAGGGCTCATGCCCCGGAGGGAGGCCCTCATGGGCCGACGGCAGCCCTAAAGGGCTGAGTTACAGGTTAAGGTAAACTTCAGCCGACCATAACTGAGGGATTACAGGGCGCGGCAAAATGTCCTTGACTTTTTGTATAGAATGGCCTTATGAAAAGCTATGGAATTTCAATACCCTTTCATCACTACAGGAGTCGGATCCTTTCCCCATCAGGACGAGAAAGAGGTATTCCCGCTCATCCTTAAAAACTTCCCAGAAATCCCATTCTGGCCCCAACTGCCAAAGCGGTCTTTTCTTGAGGGTATGGTCGTTCAATATTCTGAGGGGTTTCCCTCCCTGAAATGGAAAGAAAAGGAACAAAAGGTGTGGGTGGATACTTCTCAAGGATTTGATAAGGAATTCGAGAAATTTTACCAAAGGCTGGAGGAAGGTGAGCTTGAACCCTTTCAAATCACACAAAATTTTGCAAAGGGGCTTCGGATCCTAAAAGACCTCTCTTCAAAGGGCCACCGAAAGAAGATAAAATATATCAAAGGCCAGATTACAGGGCCGATCACTTTTGGTCTCGCCTTAACAGATCAGGAAGCAAAACCCATCTTTTACGATCCCACTTTGAGGGACATCCTCGTCAAACACCTTTCATCAAAAGCTCGATGGATGGAAAAGAGGTTCAACGAACTTTTTCCTGGGACTCCAACCATACTCTTTTTTGACGAACCCTCCCTCTCCTCATTTGGTTCTGCCTTTTCAAGCCTAAACCGGGAGGATGTCGTTCACTCTTTAAATGAATGTTTTGATGCTGTGAAGGGATTAAAGGGGGTCCACTGCTGTGGAAATACGGACTGGAGTGTGCTTCTTTCGACGAACCTCGATATCCTCAGCTTCGATGCTTATGGTTATCTGGAGACGCTCTCCCTTTATCCTGAGGAGTTAAAATCATTCTTAGGACGTGGAGGGATCTTGGCTTGGGGCATCGTCCCAACGAGTGAGGCCATCATAAAGGAGGAGGCTGAAAGTCTGGTCAAGCGTTTCAAAAAAGGAGTGGAGACGCTTTCTAAAAAGGGGGTTGATCAAACCCTCCTTCAGAGAGCGATTCTCACTCCCAGTTGCGGAACCGCTTCACTTCCCATCCCTTTGGCTGAAAAGGTTTGTCAGCTCACAGCAGAGGTCTCAAGACGATTAAGAGAGAAGAATTTTCTCTGATGGCCATCAGAGAAAACTTGAAAAAGGAATTCGTGACATCTGAAGATGTGACCCCGGTTTCCCTTCTATGTCAGGAATCCAATTTTGAAAGTGGCACGCCACCCCTGCCGATATTTTCTTTTGTGACTTCATTTAGAACAATGTGAACCCGTTCTTTTGGAATCTGAAGCGCCTCAACAATGGCATCTGTCACTTTCTTAATTAATTGTTCTTTCCTCTCCGGTGTTCTTCCTTGAACTAGACTGATCTGAACAATGGGCATCTTTTCCTCCTTTCTCTCAATAGGGTTCAAGGATTCGAGGGGTCAAGGGTTCCAGTTTTTTTCTTAATAAATTCACTTGAACCCTTGAATCCTATTTTACGGTTTAAAGATTCTCGACCAAGGATCTTTTCCATGACCGAATTTTTCCAGGATCTCAAGGGCTAATTGTAATCCATTGGAAACATGATCCTCTTGAATCCCTGGCGCTGTGAAGATATAGACCACAATGTTTTTACTTGCTGGTTCCACTCTCGTTTTAAAATCCGGACCTTGAAAAAGGGAACAGGCAATCCCTTCTTCATCGCGAAGTACAATTTCATCTTCTTTGCAGCGGATCATCTTTCCTGAGACTCCCTGAAATGTCTCTCCTTCCTGAGCAAGGTCGAGCTTCCATTCGCCTTGGAAACGATCCAGATCCTGAATGGCCATGAGAATTCCATGATACATCTCGGCGATGATATGCGTATCGATATAGAGGTTGACAATCGGAAATCCCATTTCAACAGTCCGCTTAAAATGATTTGGAAGAGGACAGGGATATCCCCATTCTTTGAAAAATTGATCGTAGAGATTGATCCGCTCTTCGAGTTGGGCAAGGTTTGTCCTCCTCCGCATCTTACGAAGAAGCTCTCTTTTGGAAAGCTTGAATGATTCGCTCTTCTCAAAATAGGCGCAGGCTTGGATCGTCCCGATTCCAAAAGCGAGATCCGGGAATCGTTGACGATAAGCATCGGTGATGGATAAGAAGACTTCCCTTTGCATAGCGATTTCCTATTTTGGCACATAGAGGCGTTTCATCTTATGGATTTCTCGGATTCGAGATTCCGCATAGCGATTGGCAGCCTCTAAAGGAAGAATTCCCTCTCTTTTGGCCATC
>PEUO01000051.1:2392-4610 GCA_002780715.1 Deltaproteobacteria bacterium CG03_land_8_20_14_0_80_45_14 | reverse complement strand
GAGCAATTATTTCAATTCGCAGCATGAGGATACGTGATAGTATTTGCCAATCGAAGCACTAAGGCAGCATTGGTATGGAAAACCGATTTACCCCGTATAATCCCGAAAGCCCTGGTCTTCAGACTGGGGATGAAGGCAATTTCAGATCTAAGGATAAAGAAAAGCTCCGTCCTTTAGGGCGGGGATATACGGGGTTTACCATTCAATCCATTGAAAGAATCTTCCAACACAGATTCTCTTTTGCCACCCGCGTCCAGTTATTATGGAAGGGGAGAGATTCCTTCCAAACCATCTTTGATGCGGTCCTCGCTGCCTCCTACGCAGGAAGAGCCTTTTTTGCAAGACTTTTAAGGGCCGGTATTGAAATCTACACTTATCAGGAAGAGATGGTGCATGCAAAGACCTATCTGTTTGACCATCCTAAAAAGTTCTCAGCGCCAATTCTCATTGACACCTTTCTCATAATCCAGTACTCTTCAATTGAGACCGAAGCCATCCTTTGCAGGTTAATTCTTTAAGGGAACTCCCAGCATGGATGAGAATACCATCATAGACCGGCTTGAGGAATTAATTAAAAGCTTTGGCATACAAATCCGCTGTGAAGCCATAAAGCAAGATGAAGATTTAGTCAATGTAGTAGGAGGTCTGTGCCTATTAAGAGGGGAGTACGTATTAATAATCAATTCTAAGGCAACGGCGATGGATAGGATTGAGACCTTGGCGACGGCATTGAAGCATTTCGATCTCGATCAGATTTATTTACGACCAGTTCTCAGGGAGTTATTGGACAGGACACCTGAGCAAAGACCATTCAACCTAATTGATAAGCAGAAATTGAAAGATTCTCCTTAGAATTCCTCAATACTCATTAACCACGCTGCCCCCCCGTCTCCACCCCAAAGTTTTTGACTCCCTGCACCGGTTCTGCTAAAGTTCTGAAAGGATGGATCATCTAATTATTTGCCTTTAATCAGAGTCGATAAACAAAATGCCCATCATCTTTGGTCTTCTCGAAAGGATCTCCTACCACAACGAAGAAAACGACTTTGTGGTGGCAAAACTCCGGGAAAAAGAAAAGAAGGAGCTGACCACCATTGTCGGTAATCTTTCCGGTATCAACCCTGGTGAATCCCTGAAACTGACAGGTAAATGGGTACAGAATAAGAGATTCGGCGAGCAATTCCATGTCGAGATGTTTGAAGTCACCGTACCGGCTACCCTCCTTGGGATTCAGAAATATCTCGCCTCCGGATTGATCAAAGGCATTGGATCGATCATGTCGGAGAGGATTGTCGAAAAATTTGGGTTTCATACCCTGGAGGTGATCGAAAAGAAACCTGAAAGGCTATCCGAGGTGGAAGGCATTGGTCCTAAACGGATCTCGATGATCATAAAAGCATGGGTGGAACATAAAGAGATCAAAGAGATCATGATCTTCCTCCAGGGCCATGGAGTAAGCGCTGCCTATTCTGCCAAGATCTATAAACAGTATGGAGATCAGTCGATTGAGATAGTCAGAGAGAATCCCTATCGTTTAGCCCACGACATATACGGGATTGGCTTCATTACTGCAGATAAGATCGCTCAAAATCTCGGTATCGATCGCAATTCCCTGATCCGGGCAAAGGCAGGTCTCATCTATATCCTGAATCAGCTGACGGAAGAAGGCCATGTCTACTATCCTGAAAATCAATTGATTCATAAGGCAAAAGAAATACTGAGTGTGGATGAAGAAATCGTTATTCAGGCTGTAAGGGAGCTAACCAAAGAAAAGGAGCTCTTCTTAGAAGACCTTGATCCTGAGGGTAATCTCAAAGCCGTTTATCTTGCCCCCTTCCATGTGGCAGAAACGGGAGTGGCTCAGATGCTGATGAATCTAAAGGAATCTCCCTCAAACATCAGGCCCATTCATCCGGAAAAGGCAATCGAATGGGTGCAGCAGAAACTGAACATAGAACTTGCCCGAAGACAGGAGGAGGCAATTCTTCTGGCAGCCAGTTCAAAGGTGTTGATTATCACCGGTGGCCCTGGGACCGGGAAGACAACCCTCATCACGGCCGTACTAAGAATCTTTCAGCAATTAAAGCTGAGGATCCTTCTCGCAGCTCCCACGGGAAGGGCAGCCAAGAGAATGAATGAAGCGACCGGCTGGGAGGCAAAGACCATTCATCGTCTCCTTGAATACTCTCCCCGTAAGGGTGGTTTCAAGAAAGACCAG
>PEUO01000051.1:0-2205 GCA_002780715.1 Deltaproteobacteria bacterium CG03_land_8_20_14_0_80_45_14 | reverse complement strand
CGGTGGTGAGGCTCACCGAGATTTTTCGCCAGGCCCAGGAGAGCATGATCGTGGTTAACGCCCACAAAGTCAATCAAGGTCAGCTCCCTGTTTTAAAGGAAATCGACAAATCTGAGTCAACCGACTTTCAATTCATCGAGGAAGAAGATCCGGAGAAGATCCTTCAAAATATTCTGGACCTCTGTAGTGAGGGGATACCCGGGCAGTTCAGGTTCCATCCACTCAGAGAGATCCAGGTCCTGGCGCCCATGCAGGTAAGCGATATTTAAAAAATAGATTGAGGCGGTTCTTATCTCTAACGGGGTGAAAGCAGAAAAGGCGGCAAGCCTTGGTGGGGAACCGCATCAGAAATGGAATTCTCGGGATCAATGGGTGCAAGAAACGGCTCAAGTGAACTCACCCCTTGCGCCTACCGCCTTGCGGGACTACGGAGGACAGGTAGCGAGAAGAGCGATAAAAGGAATTTAGCATTGAAGGTTCGAGATGTGATATAATAATTAAAAAGTCAATTTGGAGGAAGTAGATGAAGGCTTATGAATACGAAGGGAAAGTATTACCGGACGGGCACCTTTCAATCCCCGAAGATTTGAAAAGTAAACTAAAATCGGATTCAAAGATCAGAGTGATGCTTCTTGTTGATGAAGAAGAGATGGCATGGGATAAAATGTCGATGTCTCAGTTTCTGAAAGGATATTCAGAAAAAGACACGATCTATGACAACGTATAACTTCGGTGATATTGTACTTATAGGGTTTTCGCATACCGACCTCCAGGGTATATCAAAAAGGCCAGCCATTGTTTTGTACGATTCCCGTGACCAAGATGTCCTTCTTGCAAGGATTACCACTCAAGAATACACAACTGAAACTGATTATAAAATCCTGGATTGGCAAAAAAGTGGTCTTCTTGCTGAGTCATATATTCGGTTTGGCAAACAGGCCACAATTGAAAAGCGATTTATAGTAAAGCGATTAGGAACATTGCCAGCTTCGGAGATGGATCCCCTAAAGACAATGCTTCGAAAGATGCTTCAGTTGTGATGAACCTCTCATCGGGAAACCTGTGTCCTCCATAAAAAAGTTGGTCCTGCCCTGAAGCGTAGCGCAAAGGGCATAACTCCATAAGTGATTGAGTCATTGGGTCCATTGGGTTATTGAGTTACGAACCTCGAATCAAGGGAGTCACTTCTGACTTCATTTTGAAGTCAAGAATTTCTACCCCTCTGATGGGCCGGCAAGGTGCGCTGGCGAGCGCACAATATGAAATGATATTTACCCCGTTAGAAATAATGCCTCACTCCTTTGCAGTGGAGTCAGGTTTTATAATAACTCAGCGGGGTCTAATGCCCCGCTCCCCCGCCCGGTTTCGAGCCGTTCGACAGTGCTCACGGCCCTGAGTATATCGAAGGGTCGCAACGACTGGAATTTCTAACGGGGTGAACCTATCCGGGAGGCACAATTTTTTAGGGTGCTTCCATTTTTCAGTCAAGTTCCTTGAAGCAGTTCAAGGGAAGGCTGTGGGGTTAGATCTTGAATATTTCTATATCAGAGCGTAAAGGAGGTAAACTATGGGGAAAATTATTGTTATTTATCACAGCCAGCAGTATGGGAATACTAGGATGCTTGCAGAAGCACTTGCGGAGGGGGCGCGGGAAGCTGGGGCTGAAGTTAACCTTATCAACACAAACGAGCGGCGGGTCACTCTAGAAGAATTTTTGTCCGCCGATGGGGTTGCGATCGGGACCCCTGACTATTTCTCATACGTCGCGGGCACGGTGAAGACCTTTTTCGATGATATTTACCAGTGGGATCAATCAGGCAAGCCTGTCAAAGGAAAACCGGCTGTCCTTTTCTTTTCCTGTGGTGGTGGTGGGAAAGTGAGGCAGCCTTTCGAATCCCTTGCTCAGCGCTTCTTCCAGCAGGTGGGGGAGACGGTAGGAAGTGAACGCCCCATTAGCAACGAAGCGAAGAAAAAGTGCCTCGCGCTAGGCAAGGAACTTGTGAAAAACCTAAGTAAGAGGGCTTCAAAAAAATAGGTTTAACTCTTCGTAAGGTATAAAGTAGGTAGAGACTGGTTCGTCTTCTCCGCAAGGAAGATGATTGGGGGGCAAAGCTACATTTTACACTTTACAACGAGGATGAGTTGCGGTGGTGTCATCCATAAAAAAGTTTGGCGTATTCCAAATGCACGCATAGTGCAGAGCGA
>PEUO01000199.1 GCA_002780715.1 Deltaproteobacteria bacterium CG03_land_8_20_14_0_80_45_14 | reverse complement strand
CTATAAAAGTCACCGACCTATTTGGTGTGGATGCCGCCGTTGGAAAGGCGGTTCAAGGCGCAGGGTTCAGTTCGAATGATGTGGTAAAATCAACAATCAAATAAGCGTGTCTATGTTCGTGACCGGACGACTGACAAGTGAGTTAATACACTTTGCCTTCTGAGCTTTAATATCATTTAGAATCCCCTTGCCTTGTCATATCAAATACCCATTTTTCTTTCCTAATCATATCCTTTTGTGTTACTCTGGAAAAACAAGATTTGGATTTTCATAAGTATTATTAAAAGAAAGGTTAGGCCTCTCGAACGCTATGCGCTATGCCCTCTGCGCCATGCCCCCTCACCCCGCCCTCTCCCACGTGGGGAGAGGGGAAAGGTGAGGGGAAAGGAGCTAACGATGCGTCTTCCTAAATTTGAATATCTGGAACCAAAGACTCTTAAAGAGGCAGCCAAAGCTCTCGCCTCAGACACGAAAGAATCCGTTCTCCTTGCAGGGGGAACAGACCTTCTTGTCAATATGAAACACAAGGTCATTCAACCCAAGCAGGTCATCAATCTTAAGACGATTCCAAAATTAGCTTATATTTCAAATGGAAAAGATGGATTGAGGATTGGAGCTTTGACCACCCTTCACGATATCGCCTCTTCTCAAGCGATTCAAGAGGAAGTCCCCATCCTTTCCCAAGCTGCCGGAGAAGTCGGGGCTTATGCCCATCAGGTAATGGGGACTTTAGGTGGAAATCTCTGCCAGGGGAATCGGTGTCGGTTCTATAATCAGTCCGCCTTTTGGAGAGGCGTGAAATCCCCTTGTTACAAGGTGGGCGGAAAAATCTGTCATGTTGTTCCTGCTCGTGCGGGGGGCGGGCGAAAACCAAAAGAATGCCATTCCACTTATTGTGGCGATATGGCTCCTGTGCTCATCGCCTTGGACACTCAGGTCAGGGTTGTAGGCCCTAATGGAGAACGGGTTTTTCCTCTCAGTAAACTTTATACCCAGGAGGGGAAAAAACCTCTTTCGCTAAGGAAAGGGGAAATCTTGAAGGAGATTCTTTTCCCCCCTCCCTCCGGAAAGGCCCTCTATCTCAAATGGAGGCGGAGGGAGTCCATCGAATTCCCCATTGTCTCTTTAGCTTTCCATATTGAAAAGGATGGAAATGAAAGAATCCAAAAAGCAAGGATTATCTTTAGTGGAGTGGGTTCTGGACCAGTAGAGGCTTTGGAAGCAGAAAAGATGCTTAAGAATGCATCTCTTGACGACTGGATGATCGAGAAGGTTTCAAATCAGGCGATCAAGGAGATTTCGCCAATGCGAACCTCCATCCACTCTCCTGCCTATAAAAGAAAGATGGCAGGAATTCTGTTAAAACAAGCATTGGAAAAAATTAGTTCGTAGTTCGGAGTAACTCAGCCCTTTAGGACTGAATCTGATCAGGGCTCCTGCGGCAGGGCCCTGAGTTACAGTTTTGGTCTGTTTTGTAACTCAGCCCTTTAGGACTGACTTTAATGAAAGGATTTTTTATGAAACGTATCCTTAGACTTCATATGAATGGTGACGAACACGAGATCCTCACAGAGACCCATAAGACCCTTCTTGAGGTTTTGAGAGAGGATCTGGGCTTGACAGGAACAAAACGAGGTTGTGATTTGGGGACCTGTGGAGCATGCACCGTCTTGATCGAGGGGAAGCCTTATCTTTCTTGTCTGACCTTAGCCGTCGATGTCCAGGGAAAGAAGATCGTCACCATTGAAGGCCTCACCCAGGATGGAGAACCTCACCCTCTTCAGAAGGCCTTTGTCGAAAAAGGGGCCATTCAATGCGGATTCTGCACACCCGGGATGATCCTGACGGCCAAGGCCTTTCTCGATGAAAATCCTCATCCATCAGAAGGAGAAGTAAAAAAGGCCATTTCTGGAAACCTCTGCCGTTGCACCGGCTATGTAAAGATCGTGGAGGCGATTTTATCAGTAACATCAAAGACCTAAAGACAACTGAATGCGTTCACCCTCTCCCCTTGTGGGAGAGGGTTGGGGTGAGGGGTGAGTCAAAAAAAGATTACCAAATTGGCCAGAGGTCTTCGAAAAAGTCATACAGATGCAGAGTTACTTTTATGGAAATACTTAAGAACGAGACAGATGGATGGAGTTAAGTTTAGGCGACAACAACCTATCGGAAAGTATATCGTAGATTTTGTCTCCTTTGAAAAAAGGATTGTAATTGAATTAGATGGAGGTCAGCATTCAGCAGAACAAGAGAGGGACAGAGAAAGAGATAATTGGCTTAGCAAGCAGGGTTTTAAAGTGTTGAGATTTTGGGATAATGAAGTTTTACAAAATTTAGAGGGGGTTTTAGAAGTAATAAGAGATAGATGTTTGTCCACCCTCCCCTAGCCCCTCCCATCAAGGGAGGGGAAAGATATAGGTTTTGATTCGGTTTCTCATCGGAGGTTTCCATGAACAAACTCAATGTCGTTGGAAAGAGAGAACCCATGCTCGACGCATGGGAGAAAGCGACTGGCCGAGCGCGCTTTACAGACGATCTCAGCCTGCCAGGGATGCTTTATGGAAAGATATTGAGAAGCCCTCTCGCCCATGCAAAGATTCTTCATGTCGATCTTTCCGAAGCAGAGAAAGTGGCCGGAGTCAAGGGCGCCATCAGCGGAAAAGATATTCCAAAGAAAAAGTATGGCATTGTTCCCATGGCGAAGGATGAATATGCCCTCGCCATTGACAAAGTGCGCTATATCGGGGATGAGGTGGCGGCTGTGGTCGCCACATCCCTGGATGCGGCAGAGGAGGCCATCTCAAAGATCCGGGTGGATTATAAAGAACTCCCTGCCGTCTTTGACCCCATCGAAGCGATGAAACCCGGAGCTCCCATCATTCACGATGAAGTTCCGAACAATGTGAGCGCTTCCATCCATAAGGAATTTGGAAATGTGGAGAAGGCCTTTCGTGAATCGGACTTTCTTTTTGAAGAGTCCTTTGAGACTCAGGCTGTCAATCATTGTCCTCTTGAACCTCAGGCTGCCTTAGCGATAGTGGATCCTTCCGGAAAAGTCACCCTCTGGGCCTCTACCCAGATTCCTTTCTTTCTCAGAAGAAATCTGGCGACTACTCTCGACATTCCTGAAAGTAAAGTCCGCGTGATCAAGCCAAAGGTGGGAGGAGGATTTGGTCAGAAGATCGACCTCTACGCTAAGGATTTTTGTGCGGCCTTCTTCGCCATGAAGACGAAGAGACCCGTCAAGTTCGTTTATGAGCGTGAAGAAGTATTTATTTCTACCAGACAGCGACACCCGATGCGGATTCATCTCAAGACAGGGATGAAGAAGGATGGAACCATTCTGGCTCAACAGTTCAAGGTGATTGCCGATGGAGGCGCTTATAATAGCACAGCCCCTCTGATGATTACCCTGGCTTGTTATTTCATCATGCTTCCCTATCGTCTCGAGAATCTTCTTTTCGAAGGCTATCATGTATACACCAATAAGCCCGTGGGCGGGGCGATGAGGGGACATGGAATCCCTCAAGTCCGTTTCGCTGTGGAGGCTCAACTTGACAGCATAGCGGAAAAGATGGGGATCGATCCGCTGGATCTCCGATTGAAGAATGCCTTTCAGGCTGGAGAGCCCCATCCTGCCAAACTTTTAGTCCAGACCTGTGGGTTCAGCGATACTTTGAAGAAGGCAGCAGAAGGGATCGGCTGGAAAGAGAAGAGAGGAAAACTGCCATTCGGCAGAGGAGTTGGTCTTGCCGGCGCCAGTTTTCCAAGCGGGGTAAGCAACATGAGCCATATCTCTTCAGGCGCCATTGTGAAGATCGAACGGGATGGTTCCATTACTCTTTTAACGGGCGCTGCGGATATCGGGCAAGGCGCTGAGACGGTCATCTCTCAGATCGTTGCAGAGGAATTAGGCGTTCCTCTTGAGGACATTCGAATCACCGCTGCCGATACAGAAATTACTCCTCTCGATCCCGGGACATTCGGCAGCGGCGTCACACTGCGTGCAGGCAATGCGGCTAAAATAGCCGCTCAAGCAGCCAAAGAAAAACTCTTTGAAGCGGCGGCTGAAAAGATGGAAATAAGAATCGAGGAACTGGAAGCAAAGAACCGTCGAATCCATGTCAAAGGGAATCCTGAAAGAGGAATGTCCATACAAGAAGCAATTAAATTCTATCAATATTCGGACCGCCCCATGCCCATCATTGGCAGAGGTTCTTACCAGCCTCCGGCTAAAGAGCCGACAACCCTTCTTAAAGAAGACGGAAATTTTTCTCCTGCCTACTCTTTTATGACCCAGGCCGCTGAGGTAGAAGTGGACACAAAAACAGGAAAGGTGAAAGTTTTAAGGATGGTGGCAAGCCACGACTGCGGAAAGGCCATCAATCCCATGTTAGTCGAAGGACAGTTGGAAGGATCAGTAGTCGGAGGAATGGGCCAAGCGCTATATGAAGAAGTCATTACAGAGAAGGGACAGGTTCTAAATCCTTCGTTCTTGGATTATGGCATCCCGACTGCCATGGAAGTCCCTTCCATCACTTCTGTAGAGGTTGAGACAAACGATCCTGAAGGCCCCTTCGGCGCCAAAGAGTCCGGTGAAGGAACTCAGTTGGCCCCTGCGCCTGCCATCATCAATGCGATTTATGATGCCATTGGAGTGAGATTTAAGAGCCTTCCGGTCACCCCAGAAAAGGTTTTGAAGGCCCTTCAAGAAAATGCACAAAACCAAAATCGAGATCCCGAATCATTAGATCCTGATCCTGAAATAAATTCAGGATGACATTACTTGCTTCAGGACATGGTTCGGGATGACAAAACCGTAGTCAACATTTTTAAAGAATACGCGCCTAAATTAAAAAAGCTTGACAAAGACTTAAATTTTTGTTTAAAGTTCCTTTGAGATTCGAAAGACCTTGAAAATTTATAAGGAGGTGTGTCATGAAAGGTAAAAGGCTGTTAGGGATGATAACTTTTTGTGCTATTTTTGGTCTTATTTTTGCGACAACAAATACCCTGATGGCGCAGAAAGTTCCTGAGAAGATCATTATCGGTCATCCAGAAGGGATGTCGGGAACCTATGCCAAGGCGGGGGAACAGGCCATAGGAGGAGTAAGGGCGTGCATCAAATGGGTGAACCAGACCTATGGAGGCGTGAAGATAGGCGGGAAAAAAGTTCCTCTCGAATATAAATACTACGATTGCGAATCCAAAAAGGAAGGCGTAACCAGTCTGATCGAGCGTCTGATTACAGTGGACAAAGTCAATGTTGTCTTCGCCCCTTATAGCTCCGGGCTCACCCTTGCCGGAACCCCTGTGGCCGAAAAATACAAGATGCTCTATATGGACCATGGCGGCGCCAGCGACCGCATCTTTCAGCAGGGATATAAATACATCGTTCAAACCATCGGTCCGGGCACCCGGTATCATATGGGCACGCTTGATATGATTCGCAAGATCGATCCCGCGGCCAAAAGAGTGGCCATGGTTTATGAGGATGATGAATTCTCAAGGATGGTTCTAAAGGGAGCAGAGGACCACGCTAAGAAGCTTGGATTTGAGATCGTCTTTAATCGCACTTATCCGGGAAAGGTAACTGACCTCACGCCCGTGCTCTCTGACATGAAGGCGGCAAAACCAGATATCGTGATCGGTGGAGGGCATTATGAGGACGGACAGCTCTTCTGCCGACAGATGGGAGACCTCGATATCAATGTGAAGGCCCTTTCGCTGGTTGCCTCCGCAACCCTGCCAGCCTTTCACAATGCTCTGAAGAGTTTGGCAGAAGGGGTGATGGGCCCTTCACATTGGGAATACGGCGTGACATACTCTGTCGAAGGAGCTAAAAAAGTTAACCTGGGATGGATTGGTCCAAGCCAAGATGAGTTCGTGAAGTTGTTCAAGGAGGCCCTGGGGAAGGATGTTATACCCGACTATCATGCGGCTGAGGCTGGAGCTCAGGTGTTGGCATACGCATTGGCTGTAGAAAAGGCCAGAAGTATTGACCCCACCGCAGTGAGGGGTGCCCTTGGGGAGCTTAGGTTCATGTCTTTTTATGGAGCCTGGGACGTGGATGATACAGGGCTGCAGGTCGGCCACTCAATGGTGGACATGCAATGGCAGGGCGGCAAAAGGGTCATTATCTGGCCTCCGGAGGCCGCAACAGGCAAACTCTATTACCCAATGCCCACTTTTGGCGATAAAGCAAAAGGGAAGATGGCAGTGCCGAAATAGCATAGAAGTTCAAACTTGAAGGAGAGAATGCCGTAAGAAGCTCTCCTTTCTGCTGGTAAAAACAGAGGAGGAGAGCTTTTTATTTTCATCTAAATTGAGTGATTCTGCAGGGCAACCCTTCAGGGTTGCTTTAATGCAAGGCTAAAGCCTTGCCCTACGCTTTTACCTATCAGGTGATCAATAAAAAAGGGCTAAGGCCCTTGGTTGCGGAGAATTTAAAAAGAATCGCTCAATTTAGGTTTCACCAATTTGTAGGAAAGGAAAGAGATGATCGGAGCGCAGTTAACAGGAAATTTAATGCAAGGATTGATCCTCGGTGGGATCTATGGAATGGCCACCATGGGTCTGAGTCTGATCTTTGGAGTTTTAAAGGTTGTTAATGTCGGCCATGGAGCCTTCATCATGATAGGGGCCTTTATTACCCTCTGGATATTTACGGCCTTTGGGTTAGCTCCAGTGATCGCCATCCCCGTCGCCTTAATTGTAGGTATGGCGATTGGGTTTGTCTTCTTCTATTTGGTCATGCGAAGATTGATCAAGGCCCCCGAGCTCGCCTCTCTCTTAGCTACCTTTGCAATAGGGATTCTCCTTGAAGAGATTGCAAAACTCATCTTTGGATCTGAATTTCGGGGCTATAACTGGGCTGTGGGAAAGATCATCCTTCCCATCACCGTCTTTCCCATGAGTAAGATCTACGCCTTCATCGGCAGCATAGCCATCGCCTTGCTTCTCTACATATGGTTTAAAAAGACAAGGGCAGGAACAGCGGTGCGAAGCGTGGTGGAGGACAGCGAAGGGGCAAGGGTATGCGGAGTCAATGTGGGCTGGGTCTACGCCTTAAGTTTTGCCATCGGGATCGGGCTAACTGTCACCAGTGGCGTCCTCCTGACGATGTTCATTCCAGTGGGCATTAATCCTTACATGGGAGGAGGATATACCCTCAAGGCCTTCGTGATTGCCGTGTTGGGCGGGCTCACCTCACCCTATGGCGCCTTTTTCGGCGGGTTGATATTCGGCCTCATAGAAAATGGGTCCTATACCCTATTTGCTCTCATCCCTGGCGTGGAGGCCTTTGCAATGACCCGGTTCTTATCCTTTTTAATCCTCCTCCTGATCCTCCTGATCAAACCTACAGGACTTTTGGGGGCAAAATGAAAGGGAAAATAGTTAAATATTATCCGCTGATCCCTGTCTATATTGCTTATCTCATCCTATTTTTGATCGGAATCAATGTTTCGGGGATGTGGCAGCTTGTTGCCATGCTTGCGTTCTATTGCGCTATAGGACAGGCTTTCAATATATTTCTTGGAATGACCGGTTATGTTGATTTTGGTTACGTCGCCTTTATGGGCGTCGGGACCTATGGGATGGCATTGAGCATTTCCCATCTGCACCAAGTTCAATGGCTTGGGATGGGAATTATCATCATCGGACTCCTCCTCGCCTTAGTCATGGCAAGTCTTCTTTCTATAGCTGTGGGCGCAGTGGCCCTGAGGCTCAGGGGGGCCTATTTTGCCATCGCCACCATCGGAGTAAACGAGGGGTTCAGGTTTCTCATTGAGGGGGCGAAGATTTGGGGCGGTTCAGAGGGAATTATCTTCTCCGGCCAGCTTACTCAGACCTTTGGAAGGGAGACAGCCAGTCTGCTTTCAACGTTATGGGCTGATATCTTCCTCTTTTTCATTGCCTGTATCGCTGCCTTTATTACGATTTATTATATGAGAGGCAAGATTGGATATGCCTTGACCGCGCTGAGGGAGGATGAGGATGCCGCCAAGGTCATGGGGATCAATGTGACCAAATACAAAATCATCGCCTTCATCACCAGCGCCTCACTGGCTGGGCTGGTTGGCGCTTCGGCCTGGGCTCTCAAGCTGACCTATGTCTTTCCACCGCAAGTCTTCGAAATTCACTATACGGTGGAGTGTATCATTATTGTGCTGCTCGGTGGAGCGGGCACCCTTCTTGGCCCTGTGGTTGGAGGGCTCGTCTATGGGTTGACCAAATATTGGCTCACCGTGATCGTGCCTGGATTTCAACTTCTTATCTTCGCACCGATCATCATCGTCATTATCGTGGCCTTTCCTGAGGGGATCGTCGGTGTTTTAAAGCGAAGGTTCAAGGGCACGACATTCAAGAAGTTTATCATATAGGTTTACCCCGTTAGAAAGTCTTTGACTTTACAACGGGGAGGCTCACCCCGTAAGACCTGCGGTCACACGGGGCAAGCAGCGGGGTTTCTAACGGGGTGAAGGAGATGACTTTATTAAAACTTGAAAATGTCACGAAACGGTTTGGCGGCCTCACGGCGGTAAACAAGATGAGCTTTGAAATTGAGCAAGGGGAATCGATCGCCATCGTGGGGCCCAATGGCAGTGGAAAGACCACCCTTTACAATGTAATCAGTGGAGTCTATTTCCCGGAAGAAGGAGAGGTTATCTTTGAAGGCAAGAACATCACTCATTTGCCGCCATATAGAAGGGCTCCCTTGGGGCTGGGGCGAACCTTCCAAATCCCTCGGCCTTTTAGCTCAGCCACTGTGAGGGAGAACGTCGCCGTGGGCGCTATGTTCGGAACCCTCAGCAATAAAATTGGCGTTGATGAATCCCTGGAGACAGCCGATCGTTACATTGAACTCGTAGGGCTTTCAGCTCACATTGATAAGGAGGCGGGTTCATTAACTCCTACGGAGAAGAAGTTGATGGAGATCGCACGGGCTTTAGCCATGAAGCCGAAGCTCCTCCTGATGGATGAGGCCTTGGCTGGAATGCATCCTAAAGACATTGATAAAATGGTCGTCTTTCTGAAAAAGGTAAAGGAGGAGGAGAATATCGCCATCGTCTCCATGGTGGAACATATCATGCGGGCTGTGGCCGGATTTGCTGAAAGGGTCATTGTGATGTATCAGGGTGAAAAATTGATAGACGCAATGACCGCTCAGGCTTTGAGCGATCCAAGAGTCGTGGAGGTCTACCTGGGACATCCGCCGGAGGGAACTCATGCTTAAGGTGAACAACCTTGAATCTGGATATGGGCCAATGCAGGTATTGTGGGGGGCAAGCTTAGAGGTGAAAAAAGGTTCCATCACCTCTTTGCTGGGACCCAATGGGGTTGGGAAAACAACTCTGCTCAGGACGGTCTTCGGCTCGATTGAGCCCTGGGGTGGGAAAATCACCTATGGAGGCGAAGAGATCACCCACCTTCCAACACACAAAAAGGTGGATCTGGGCCTCGTGCTCGTCCCTGAGGGAAGGCATCTATTTGTCGGCATGAGTGTCCATGAAAATTTGATCATGGGAGCTTATTTGAAAAAGGCTCTTGAACATATCGAAGAGTCCTTAAAACTGGTTTATTCTCTATTTCCAATCCTTAAAGCAAGAACCAATCAAAGGGCCGGCTCGCTCAGCGGCGGCGAACAACAAATGTTGACCATCGCACGGGCTTTGATGACAAGGCCCAGATTGATCATGCTTGACGAACCGAGTCAGGGCTTGGCTCCAAAACTTGTCTCCGAGGTTCTTGAGACGATCAAAAAGATGAAGTCCGAAATGGGCCTGACCATTCTCCTCGTCGAACAAAATGTGGAGGCATCCCTCAACGCCTCAGATTACGTTTATATTATTCATGAGGGTACGATCAAGGCAGAGGGGAGCTCAGAGAAAATAAAGGGCTCAAGGGATATCAGAGAAGCCTACCTGGGTATATAGATCCAGCTTTCAATATTTGTCAATATTTACCAATTTCCACCTGAATATCTCCTATTCAAATCACTTCAGGGATCGTGAATGCCAAAATGGTTTGGTGATTTCCTTATTTCACCTGACATGATCCTTCACCCCGAAAAAATTCACTCCTTTTTATAATGCAACTACGGGGTTCATGGAATGGCTAATTTCCTGTGCGGTCTTCTGGATCTCTAAAATGGCCTTTTCCATCTTCTGGTCATTGAGACTTGAAGTAAATCCCACCACCCAAATCGCAGCTAAAGGAGATATGGCAGTCTGAAGGGGTACGGCAATAGCCCTTACCCCGAGCATATATTCCTCATCATCAATCGCGTACCCCCTCTTCTTCGTCTCTTCCACTTCTTTAAAAAACTTTTTCGGATCAATGATCGACTTTGAGGTGAACCTAACCAATCCGATTTTTTGGATAATCTCTTTTGCCTTCTTTTCTTCAAATTGAGAAAGAAAGACCTTCCCCGTTGCCCCGGCAATGAGTGGAAGCCTTGTCCCAGGGGGCGAGGTGATTTTCATCTCATTATGAGATTCAACCATATCCAAAATAGTGACGTGGTCTCCATTTAGTATTCCTAAAAAAACTGTCTCTCCTATTTTCTCCATCAATCTCTCCATAGGGATTCTGGCCACATCTCTTAACTCCATCTTTGCATAGGCTTTTTTCCTCAGTTCTAAAAGTGTATATCCTATATTATATTTTTTATGGATTGGATCTCTAACCAAAATTCCCATTTCTTCTAAAGCAGATGTGATTCCATGGACGGTGCTCTTGCCGATCTTGAGCTGTTTTGAGAGATCGCTTATTCCCAGGCCGTTTGAAGCGTCTGAAATCGCATGAAGAATCTTAAAGGCCTTCTTGACCGAAGGCGCCGAGTAAGTGACTTTTTTCATATGTTCACCAGATTGAACTTCTTAATAAGATACCAGGTTCCTTTGATCCTTGTCAATATATTCTCCTAAGTTCTTTCTGGAGATTTCTGAGAAAGCCCAGAAATCTCTATAATCAAGGGAGCGTGTAGTAGTTTTTCAGAGCTCTCTTCTGAAATTCTTGACAAAATAGTTGTATATGCTATGATAAGCCCAAAGTTAAACTGTTCACTATAAAGAACTTTCTTTTTTCAGTCCCCAAAAAGGGGAAGTCTCCTGGGGGGAAATAGGGATGAGGACAGAATCCATTCATCCAATAAGAAATGTGAGGCATCTTAGACCTCAAAAAGAATGGAAGGAGATGATCGCTATTTACCTTTATCTGGCGGGCATGGGAGCCGGTTCTTTTGTCATTGGTATTCTGATTCAGTGGGGCGCCCTGATCAACTGGATGGGTGTAAAATTGAATCCTCTATTCCTCCCCTCCATTGTTCTTTTCGGCCATACCCTAAACCTTTCAAGTGTCCCGATCCTCTGGGGACCGATCATGGTCGCCATCGGCGCCCCCTTTCTCATTTTAGACCTGGGAATCAAGTGGAGATTCATGTATGCCTGCCTGAATCCAAGAACCTCCTGGGTAGCCCGAGGGTTTATTATCCTTTCCATCTTCATTATTTTTGGTCTGGTCCTCCTTGCCAAATCCGTTCTGCCTTTTGAATGGCTCCATGCGGAATCCGTTCTCTGGCGCATCCCGGAGATCATCGCTTTTGTTTTTGCTCTCGGGACCGCCATTTACACCGGAATTCTCTTAAAAGCGACGAAATCGATCCCTTTATGGAATACTCATCTTCTTCCCCTTCTTTTCCTCGTGTCGGCTCTTTCCACCGGATCAATGGCCATCATCCTTGCCACCCTGGGAACCGGCCTCTTTTCCCATGATGCTTCAGCCTTGAAAGTCTTGATGTATGCGGTACAAATCTTAGTGGTGATTGAAGGGATTGTCCTTTATCTTTATCTCTCTGGGAGGTACAGGGTCTCGGAGCAAGGAAAGGATTCGGTCCGCCTTCTTTTACACGGTGAGAAAAAGTTTATCTTCTGGGGAGGGGACGTCCTGCTGGGTCTTGTCCTCCCGTTCGTCCTTGTAAGCATCGCTGCTTTCTCCCATGGAAATATGTTGTTGATCTTTTCTTCTGGCCTGAGCCTTCTCGGCGGCGGTTTTTTGCTCCGTTTAGGCGTCCTTCACGCCGGGATCAAGGATCAGATTCCGATGCATCGGTTGATGGAAATCCAGTATGATATGAGAGCCATGAAAATAAAGGAGAATTGGAATGCAGGAAAAGGTATTGGTCGTTGATCAACAGAAGTGCACCGGATGTCGTTTATGCGAGCTGGTGTGCTCGGTTTTTCACACAGGAGCAAGCAATCCAAGCCGTTCCCGGATTAAAGTGGTTAAGTGGGAGGATGTCGGGCTTTATCTTCCCATGGCCTGTAATCACTGTGAAAAAGCCTATTGTGTGGAGGTATGCCCGACAAAGGCCTGCCATAGGGAGCCTGAAAATAATAATCGCGTGACCATCGACAAGAAGCTTTGCATCGGATGTAGAACCTGCATCATCGCCTGCCCCTTTGGCCATCCGTTCTTTGATATCCATGATCGGGTCACGGTGAAATGCGATTACTGTGACGGAGACCCGCAGTGTGTCCGTTTCTGTGATGTCAAGGCCATCTCTTTTACGGATGCGGATAAGACGAACGTGGCCAAAAAGCGAGAGGCCTTCCTTAAATATGCTGAATCGATGAAGCAGATCAGATAACAGCATAGAGCAGAGCGCAGAGCGCAGAGCGTAAATTTTTTAACACCATGCCCCTTGCGCCAGGCGAATTTTAGGTCGGCGATGAAGATCAACGTGGAATTCTTGGGTCTTCCGATGGGGATATGCTCACGTTTACCCCGTTGTTGCATAAAGATGCGGTTGAATCAACTGCATACTCCCATAAAAAGGCTGTTTCCACCCTTTTGAGGATACCTTCAAAAGGTCACTCTTGGATTGATCCAGGGGACGACATTGATTTAACAGCCATTCCTCTCTGGGTAAGGGTTTGATAAATCCAGGCGCCGAATTTAATGCAACAACAGGGTTTATGCTCCTCCTCGCCGGCGGTTAATCCGAAAACCCAAAATTTCAAATTAAACTAAAAGCATTAAATTTAATAACACCATTTTTGTAGGGCAGGCCTTTAGGCCTGCTCATTGCAAGGCTGAAGCCTTGCCCTACCCTAATTTTATGTTATATTATTTTGCACTTTAAAGGGGTATGGGCAACAACCTCTCATTGAAGCCGTCCCTCAAATATGACATAGTAAGAGCATATGGTCTCCGAGTATTTGAAAACATGATCTTCTTGACGCACCATACGGGTGAGCCCCATGGACTACTGGGAGCTCAGGTGGAATCCGTCCTTGAGATAGGGTTTTCCGGCATGTTCAGGCGGTTCTCTATTGTGAACTTGACTCGCAAAGCAAAATGTTATGAAAATCAAATTTACCCTTGACAAAGAAATAATTATGCTATATTGATGTAAAAGATTTTTGAACGGTGGCATGTTGAACGTTCACTATTGTGAACATGCCTCCTGAGGTGAGGAAACCTGCAAAGCGTTGTGTTCATTTTTTCACGTCAATCCTTGATGGCGGACACGTCATCCGTTCTTAGGTTAAGGCTACGGTTAGGAAGCCCGTATGATTTAAGATGAAAGGAATTATCGTTTAACGGTGACGACGCTGGTATCGAAGCAGGACGCTCGCACAAAAAGAAACTCGAATATCCAGTATCAATAGACAAGCCTCGACCCGCTGCGCCAGCGCTTGCGCGGCGAGTACGAGCTTCGACAACGGTAACCTTTACAGATTTTATACACTCGAACGTGACCCAATGACGAAACGGGCATCGTTACCCTTACCCCGAGACGAAATTCTTATCCAAGTTAGAAAGGAGGGTTGTTATGGGAAATGAAAAAGAGGGACTTTCAACAGCCGAAAGTCTACGCAAGACTCGCACCTATGGTCAGGTGAGGTGCCATAATCCCAGTTGCATGGGAAGACTTCAGCCGGAACCCGGGGTAAATCATGTGAAGTGTCCTGCTTGCGGCATGGAATATCGCGTGACTTGGGTCAAAAGTGGTTTTCCCCGCATCAGAGGTCCGGTTTGGGACGTAAACAAGCGATTAGCGGAGGAGGCGTTTGAAAGAAAAATGAAGGAGGAAAAGAAAGATGGCCCTAAATAGGAAGATAGCATATGTCGATCTCTCTACAGGCAAAATAGAAATCAAGCCTATTCCGCTCGATGTGCGGAAAAAATTCTTGGGAGGCCGAGGGCTGGATGTCTATTTACTTTATAACCACACGAAGAAAGGATGCGATCCTCTCGGTCCTGAAAATACGGTCATGGTCAGCGGCGGAATCTTAACTGCCACCTTGGCCTCAGCAACCGCCAGAACCCACGTGATGGCTAAATCCCCGCTGGGAGGTTTGCTGGGAAGCGCTAACATGGGAGGTTTCTTTGCTCCCGAGTTAGCCTGGGCAGGTTTTCATCATCTCGTCATCAAAGGGAAGGCGGAAAAACCAGTTTACCTGTCGATCAACAACGGCAAAATCGAGATCCGCGATGCTCGCCACCTTTGGGGAAAAACGACCACAGAAACCCAGTGGGCAATCCGGGAGGAGTTGGGGGATGACGATATTAAAAGTCTGGTCATTGGCCCAGCGGGTGAAAATCTGGTGAGGTTTGCCAATGTCATGACCGGAATCAAAAATTCCGGTGGAAGAACCGGAATGGGAGCGGTCA
>PEUO01000131.1:15068-28846 GCA_002780715.1 Deltaproteobacteria bacterium CG03_land_8_20_14_0_80_45_14 | reverse complement strand
CGTAATGTCATTCTGAAGAGCCTGTCCTGAGCGTAGTCGAAGGAAGCCCTAGCGACTGAAGAATCTCGCTGTATTTTCACCGAGAATTGCTGGTTTCCCAAAGAATTTTTCGTAGAGTTGACCCGAGTAGGGGATTATGGTAAATCTGAAATATCTTTTCGAATGCCACCATGAAGGAGGTAAAAGGTATGGCCAAATTAGAAAAGAAAGATATCCTTCGCATTGCAAAGGAAAAGAAGGTCAAGTTCGTCCGGTTTTGGTTCACGGATATCCTCGGCTTCTTAAAGAGTTTTGCCATCACCATTCGTGAATTGGAAGGAGCCTTGGAGGAGGGGATGGGTTTTGATGGTTCCTCCATCCTGGGCTTTGTCCGTATTGATGAGAGTGACATGGTAGCCATGCCGGATCCCTCCACTTTTAGAATCCTTCCCTGGAAGGCGAGCGATCAGGTAGTTGCGGTCATGTTTTGCGATATTTTGGAGCCGAATGGAAACCCACATCAGGGAGACCCTCGTTGGGTTCTGAAAAAGAATCTGAAACGGGCTGCTGATAAGGGGTATACATTTTTTGTGGGGCCCGAGTTGGAATACTTTTATTTTCAAAAATCAACCGGCAAGCCTGAAGCCCTTGACCAGGGAGGTTACTTCGATCTCACCCCTCTTGATGTAGCGAGCGACCTCCGAAAACAGACAGTGATGGCTTTAGAAGAGTTGGGTGTTCCCGTGGAGTATAGCCATCATGAAGTGGCGCCCAGCCAGCACGAAATTGATCTCAAATATAGAGATGCCCTGACCATGGCTGATAGCACCATGATCTATCGGTTGATCGTAAAAGAGGTGGCTTTGAAAAATAATGTTTATGCCAGCTTTATGCCCAAACCTATTTTTGGTGTGAATGGAAGCGGAATGCATACCCATCAATCCCTTTTTAAAGGGAAGAAGAACGCCTTTTTCGATCCGAAGGACAAATATCATCTTTCCGACATGGCCAAAAAATATATCGCTGGACTCATGAGACATGCAAGAGAGATCACCCTGATCACAAACCAATGGGTGAATTCCTATAAGCGATTGGTTCCAGGTTACGAGGCGCCGGTTTATATTTCCTGGGCACAACGGAACCGATCAGACCTTATTCGCATCCCTACCTATAAACCCGGGAAAGAGTTGGCTACGCGTGTAGAATACCGATCCCCTGACCCTGCCTGTAATCCCTATTTTGCCTTTTCTGTGATGCTGGCAGCTGGATTAGAAGGGATTGAGAAAGGGTACCCCTTAAGAGACCCGGTAGAACGAAATGTCTATGAGATGACCGAGGAGGAGAGAAAGAGATATAAGATTGACTCTCTGCCAGAGGATCTCTATGAAGCCATTAAGATTACGGAGAAGAGTGATCTGGTAAAACGGGCATTGGGAGACCATGTGTTCCATCAATTCATCGAGAACAAGAAGATTGAGTGGGAGCGTTACCGGGCAAGGGTGACCGATTACGAATTGGAGCAATACTTTTCAATCTTGTAATTCTCTTGGTAGCCGCAACCTTCAGGTTGCGATAATGAATGGTTTGCGTGTCAACGCTCCGGCATTTGCCGGAGCGACTACAGGTTGGGGGAAAAGGAGAGGAAGAAATGGATCCTATCAAACAGTGGTGGGTTGAAGAAAAGGCGAAGAAGGCCATTGAAAAACTGGTGGCTCATGATTTTAAAGCCATTTATAGAAAGACAAAAGAAGAGGCGGTTCAAGAAGTTTGGAAACACATCACCCCAAAGCAAAGGATAGGGGTAGGTGGGTCCCTGACCATAAGAGGGTTAGGGATTTTGGAAAAATTGGAAGCACAAGGTTATACTCTTTATGATCATTGGAAGCCTGGACTTTCGAAAGAGAATATCCTTGAGATACGAAAATCACAAATGACCTCTGATCTCTTCCTGAGTAGCGCCAATGCCATCACTCTGAACGGAGAACTGGTCAACATCGATGGGATTGGGAACCGTGTTAATTCTACCAATTTTGGGCCTGGAAAGGTAATCCTCGTTGCCGGCTACAATAAGATTGCCGAAAATGTTCAAGAGGCGATAAAAAGGATAAAGAATGTGGCTGCCCCCCTTAACGCAAGGCGACTCAATATTGATGTCCCGTGCGCTAAGGTGGGGAAGTGTGTGGATTGTAATTCTCCCAACCGGATCTGCAGGGTGCTCGTCATCCATGAACGAAGGCCGTCCTTGGCAGATATCCTCATCATTCTGGTCGGAGAAGAACTGGGCTTCTAATCGAATGCGGATTGTAACTCAGCCCTTTAGGGCTGATTCATCAGGGCTAAAGCCCTGAGTTACAAATTCTGCAATCCGAATTACGAATTTAAAAGGGGGAGATATGGGCAAAATCAGAAGGGCAATTGTCAGTGTTTCGGATAAGGCCGGGGTGGTTTCGTTTGCAAAAGGTTTGGCACAGATGGGAGTTGAAATTCTCTCAACCGGAGGGACGGCGAAGGTATTAAGAGAACAGGGTGTCGCGGTGATCGATATCTCCGACTATACTGGTTTCCCGGAAATGCTGGATGGGCGGGTGAAGACCCTTCACCCCAAAGTCCATGGAGGGCTTTTGGGACAGCGATCCAAAAAGGAGCATGTGAAGAAGATGGAGGAACACGGTATCCTTCCCATCGATCTCGTGGCCGTCAACCTCTATCCCTTTGAAGCGACTGTCGCGAAGAAGGATTGCAGCCTTGAAGAAGCGATTGAGAATATTGATATCGGTGGACCAACCATGCTTCGTTCATCAGCGAAGAACTACCCCGATGTGACAGTTGTGGTAGATACAAGCGATTACGAACCGGTTCTCTCTGAATTAAAGGAGAAGGGAGAGATTTCTTTAGAGACCAACTTCCGTTTAGCCAAGAAAGTCTTTCAGCACACAGCACGTTATGACGGTGCGATTTCCAACTACCTTGGCCAGATCGAAAAGGGTAAGAAGGTCTTTGAATTTCCGGAGACCTTTACCTTCCAGGTGAGAAAAGCTCAGGAGTTACGTTATGGAGAAAACCCCCACCAAAGGGCAGCTTTTTACCGGGAATATTTGTTAACCGAGCCTTCTGTTTCGAATGCCGTTCAACTCCAGGGTAAAGAATTGTCATACAATAATATACTCGATATTGACTCCGCCTATGAGACAGTTAAGGAGTTTGACGAGGCTGCTACGGTCATCATCAAACATAGCAACCCCTGCGGTGTGGCCATCTCTTCCAAAAATTTAGCAGAGGCTTACAGAAAAGCGAGGCATTGTGATCCAGTCTCTGCATTTGGCGGGGTGGTGGGTTTCAATCGGGTCGTGGATAAAGAGACGGCAAAGGAGATGGCAGAAATCTTTCTTGAAGCCATCATTGCCCCAGGGATTGATCCAGAGGCATTGGAGATCCTTAAAACAAAAAAAGATCTCCGGATTCTAAAAACTCCACCGCTTACTGGTTCTTACTCACAAATAGGATCGGATCTCAGAAAGGTGGTGGGTGGGCTTCTGGTCCAGGACCGAGACCTCGGCAAGGTGCCAATGGATCAGTGGAAAGTGGTAACAAAAAGGAAACCGACTGAGGAAGAGAGAAGAGCCATGGCTTTTGGGTGGAAGGTTGCCAAACATGTCAAATCGAATGCCATTGTCCTCGTCCGGGAGGATCGGACCATTGGAATCGGCGCTGGCCAGATGAGCCGTGTGGACTCCACTCGTTTGGCGGTGATGAAGGCAAAATCCTCGACCAAAGGAACAGTCTTGGCCTCGGATGCGATGTTTCCATTCAGAGATGGAGTGGATACCGGAGCCGAAGCAGGCGCTTCAGCCATCATCCAACCCGGAGGATCAATCCGAGACGATGAGGTGATCGCCGCTGCGGATGAATACACCATCGCCATGGTCTTTACAGGGATGAGACACTTCCGGCACTAATAGTGCCGGAAGAAATTCGAAGCACGAAATTCGAATTTCGAAACAATTTCGAATGACCAAAATCCTAAACTATAAAACATTTTTGTCATTTGGGAATTTGAATTTCGGATTTGCCTGCCCTGTTAAGTATTTCGGGTTACCTCCGGGGCAATGGATTACGTTCCGTTTCCAAAAGCGAAATTGTCAATCTCTGACTAAATTACTTAACAGGGTAAAGATTTCGATATTCGGATTTCGGATTTTTTGAGATTACTTCTCGTACCTTTTGAGGAGAGAATATGAAAATCCTGGTGGTGGGCGGCGGGGGGAGAGAGCACGCCTTAGTTTGGAAGATTGCGCAAAGTCCAAAAGTAACAAGAATCTATTGTGCCCCTGGAAATGCAGGAATTTCCGAACAGGCGACGATTGTTCCTATCAAGGCCAATGACTTAAATGGTTTACTTGAGTTCGCCTTACAAGAGAAGATTGATTTGACTGTCGTTGGGCCTGAGGATCCTTTAACCCAGGGTATTGTCGATCTTTTCGAATCGAAGGGCCTTTTCATTTTTGGAGCAAACAGGAAGGCGGCAGAGATAGAGGGAAGCAAAGCCTTTGCCAAGGAGATGATGAAGAAGTATCACATTCCAACAGCTTTTTGCGAGATCTTCGATAACCGGAATGAAGCAGTAAAATATATCCGGAAACAGGGCGCTCCAATCGTGGTCAAGACTGACGGCTTGGCAGCAGGAAAGGGAGTGATCGTCTGTCAAACCGTAGAGGAGGCCATCCAGTCTGTTGATAAGATCATGGTGGAAAAGATATTCGGGGAGGCCGGCAATCGAGCAGTCATCGAGGAATATCTTGTAGGAGAAGAGGCCTCCTATATTGCTTTCACTGATGGAAAAACAATCCTTCCCATGGCGTCCTCTCAAGATCATAAGCCGATTTTTGATGGAGACCAGGGTCCCAACACAGGCGGAATGGGAGCCTACTCGCCCGCACCTGTTGTGACGGAGGGAGTACATGAGAAGATCATTGAAAAGATTTTAAGGCCGATCATCTATAGCATGGGAGAGAAGGGCAGACCCTATAAGGGGGTTCTCTATGCTGGTCTGATGATTCATGGTGGTTATCCCAAGGTATTGGAGTTCAATGCTCGATTCGGAGATCCTGAAACCCAACCTGTTTTGATGCGGATGAAGGGGGATATCGTTCCCATTCTCGAAGCTTGTATGAGAGGGAATTTGTCCCAACACCAGATCGAATGGGACAACCGCCCTTCTGTATGTGTGGTGATGGCTTCAAAGGGGTACCCAGGAGATTACGAGAAGGGAAAAATCATCAGGGGTCTGAAGGAGGTTTCTCGAATGGAAGGAGTCTATGCCTTTCATGCGGGAACAGCTCTTAGAGATGGTCAGATGATCACCAATGGTGGAAGAGTTTTAGGGGTTACCGGTTTAGGAGAGGATATTCCAAGGGCGATTGAGAGGACCTACCAAGCGGTTAAAAAGATTTCCTGGGATGGAGTTCACTATCGAACGGATATCGGACAAAAGGCGCTGTGTTGGCTCTAATTAAATAACGCATAGCGCATGGCGCAGAGCGCATAGCGTTATAAAATCATTTGCTCAAGCGGAGGAGAATTCAAAGCATGTACAAAATTGCGGTGATTCCTGGAGATGGGACTGGGCCTGAAGTAGTGGCTGAGGGATTGAAGGTTATGAAAACCATCTCCGAAAAATTTAAGTTTAAATATCAACTGGAACATTACGACCTGGGTGGAGAACGTTATCTGAAAACAAAAGAGATATTGCCGGACTCTGTTCTTAACGAATTGAAACAGATGGACGCTATCTATCTGGGTGCGATTGGCCATCCAGAGGTAAAGCCTGGGATTCTGGAACAGGGAATTTTATTAAAGATTCGATTTCAATTGGATCAATATATCAATTTGAGACCTGTCAAACTCTACCCCGGAGTGTATACTTCGTTGAAAGATAAGGGGCCTGAGGACATTGACTTCATCGTTGTCAGGGAGAATACAGAAGGCGCCTATGCAGGGGTAGGAGGATTTATCAAAAGGGGAACACCCGATGAAATAGCGATCCAGGAGGCGATCCACACTCGAAAAGGTGTGGAACGCTGCATTCGTTTTGCCTTCGAATATTGCCGCAAAAGGAATCGAAAAAATAAAGTCACCCTCTGCGGGAAGACCAATGTTCTCACCTATGCCTTTGATCTCTGGGAGAGGACATTTCGTGAAGTGGCAAGGGAGTTTGAAGGCATTGGGACGGACTATGCCCATGTGGATGCAATCTGTATGTGGATGGTGAAGAATCCCGAATGGTTTGATGTGATCGTCACCGATAACTTGTTCGGAGATATCATCACCGACCTGGGGGCAATGATTCAAGGAGGATTGGGGATTGCCGCTGGAGGGAATATTAATCCAAAAGGGGTTTCGATGTTTGAACCCATCGGTGGGTCAGCTCCGAAATATACGGGGAAGGGAGTCGTGAGTCCTCTGGCAGCCATTTCTGCATGCCAGATGATGCTTGAACATCTTGGAGAAGAAAAGGCTGCTCGAGGAATTGAAGAAGCCATCATGAAGGTGGTCAAGCAGGATGTGAAGAGCCTCAGCGCTGGCAAGATGGGATATAGCACCTCGGAGGTCGGGGATCTCGTAGTCAAGTATATCCTTAAATAATTAATGTGGATTTCGGAATTCATTGGTTTATTTAGTTTCTTTAGTTTATCAAGATATGCCAGAATACCCCCCAGCTCTGCTGGGGGGATGAATGGCCTACCCTCCTGGGGGGAGAGGGTTAGGGTGAGGGGGAAATGATCTAATCATCACCCCCACCTTAATCCTCCCCCATCAAGGGGGAGGAAAGTTTTTTAGAGAATTAGATGCCCCGCAGCTCTGCTGCGGGGTACTTCACTTAGTTTGTTTGGTTAACCAAATAAACAAGAGAAACCAAAGAAACCAAATTAACTAAGAGTCTGAAATCGAAAATTTAAAATGGAGGTTATAATGGAATGGGGAATGAAAAATCGTTTGGCGCAGTTGATTAAATCGGATGGGCACTGTCTATTTTTGCCCATTGACCATGGCTATTTTCAGGGGCCTACCCGGAAATTGGAAAAACCCGGGGAGACAATTCGGCCATTGCTTCGCTATTGTGATGCCCTTTTTGTAACAAGAGGGGTATTGCGTGCCTCCATTGATCCCGAAAACACCAAGCCTATCATTCTACGGGTTTCCGGTGGTACCAGCATGGTTGGTAAAGACCTTTCAGATGAAGGGTTAACCACATCGATGGAAGAGGCGATTCGTTTGAATGCTGCAGCCGTGGGCATTTCAGTCTTTGTAGGGAGTGAACATGAAAGGGAATCATTATTGAACCTCTCAAAACTGGTGGATGAAGGGGAAAAATATGGGATACCGGTTATGGCCGTGACGGCTGTCGGAAAGGAGTTGGAAAAAAGAGATGCCCGCTACCTTGCCCTCAGTTCTCGAATCGCTGCGGAGTTGGGCGCACGGGTTGTCAAAACTTATTGGTGCGAAAACTTTGAAAAGGTAGTCAATGGTTGTCCTGTCCCTGTGGTCATGGCAGGCGGGCCTAAGGTCGATACGGAATTAGCGGTTTTTGAATTTGTCCATGACGGAATGGAAAAGGGCGCCATTGGAATCAATCTTGGAAGAAACGTCTGGCAGAATGACTTCCCTGTGCCCATGATCAAAGCCTTACGTGCTATCATCCACGAAAAGGCCTCTGTTAAAGAAGCGAATGAGATATTTGAACAGGAGAAAATCAAGAAATCAAAAGTATGAACAAAAACCTCCTTCGACCTTTCTTGGCGTAGTTCTTTCGAAATCCGAGCGAGATGAACGGCTGAGCTAATTGGCGGTGGCCAAGGCACGTCAGGTATATGTTGCCATATTATAGTCAATAAAGATGGCTTGTCAACGAATAGGGTAAATAGTGTCGGGTCTTGACGTGAGAGATTAAGAACAGTGGGTGGGTTATTTCCCATCCTGTTGGGAGGACAAGTATTTGATGATCGCCTTTTTGTATTTTTCAAAGTCACGTAAATTCCTGTGAATCAACCAATGCCGTACCTTCTATGCAGAATCTCTTTTTCTTTTATTGTAAAATCAAAAAATTCTCTCAGTATCCGGGATTCGTATTTGTGTCTCAGAAAAGGGTCTTTATCGATCAAGATTTTTCTCTTCTGCAAGCTCCTACCAGCAAGGCTAATGGGTGCGGAATTTAGAACCACTAAGTCGATCTCATCGGTACATAGAATTTGTGAAATTTTGCTGAATAACGAGAGATAGTTTAATCCTTTTATATTCTTCACATATATCCCCAAATCGACATCGCTCAAGGGTTTCCTTTTGTCTCTTACCAGGCCCCCAAAAAGATAAGCGAAGATAATATTGAAGTCTTCCGTGAAGAGATCGGTTAAGAGATCAATTTTTTGATGGATGTCTTCCGGAATCTTTTTAAAACGGATCATAGCTAAAACATATCACAAAAGGAGGTAAAATCCAATCAGAATTGCTTCAGAAAAAGAGAGGGAGTGGGGGTTAGGCATCGGTAGTGCGGGATCACAGTGAAGAGCCAACCCTATAAGTTCTGACCAAAAGCATTGAAATTTGACTTTCAAGATTAAATTATGTTACACGTAAACTACGTGTAGAATTTTTATAAAGGAGAACCATGATGAAGCAAAATATCACCCTTTCTTTAGATAGAGTAATAATAAAAAAGGCTAAAGTTCTGGCAGCAAAAAAAGAGGCATCAGTCACCAAACTGTTGGCTGAGCAACTGACCAGGATTGTTTCGGAGGATGACCAATATGCATCTTCGAAGAGAAGGGCGCTGGCACGGTTAAGAAAAGGATTCCATTTAGGAGGGCGTATACTCGCTAAAAGGGAAGAACTTCATGAACGGAGGTAAAGTTTTTATAGATACCAATATTCTTGTTTATGGACATGATGTGGATGCGGGGCAGAAGCATCAAATTGCGTGGAGCGTTTTAGTAGAACTTTGGGAACACCGTACCGGTGTGTTGAGCGTCCAAGTATTGCAAGAATTTTATGTAACCATGACTCGGAAAGTAGTTCGCCCCTTACCCCCAAACAAAGTTCGAAATATCATCCAAGATTATTCCAGTTGGGATATAGAAATAAACGATTCCCTCTCGGTTTTGGCTGCCTCTCGAATCGAAGAAAATTACAGAATTTCATTTTGGGATGCTCTCATTATAGCGGCTGCATCAAAAGCTAATGCGGCAAAAATTATAACCGAAGATCTCCAACCAGGTCAGATTATTGAGGGAATACTAATTGAGAATCCTTTTGCAATTAAACCTTCACCTTAAGTCTACCTATTAGTTGTATAAAAATTAGTTATGCGCGTCGCCATTTATTATAACAACAGGGATGTGAGGTTGGAGGAAATCCCAACCCCTCAGATTGGGCCGGGTGAGTTATTGGTCAAGGTGCTTGCCAGCGGCATCTGCGGCAGCGATGTCATGGAGTGGTATCGGATTAAGAAAGCTCCTCGGGTGCTCGGCCATGAGATTGCAGGAGAGATTGTTGAGGTTGGCAGTGAGGTGGATCAATACAAGATGGGTGATCGAGTCTTCGTCTCCCATCATGTCCCCTGTAATACCTGCCAATATTGTCTGAATGGTTTTCATACCCTTTGCGACACTCTCCGGAGCACCAATTTCGATCCCGGAGGTTTTGCCGAATATCTCCGTGTTCCCCAAATCAATGTGGATAGAGGCGTATTCGTATTGCCAGAAGAGATCTCCTTTGAAGATGGCGTTTTTATTGAGCCACTGGCCTGTGTCCTTCGGGGCCAGAGAATAGCAAGACTTAGACCTGGGCAAAGTGTTTTTATCATTGGCAGCGGAATTTCTGGAATTCTTCATATTGCACTGGCCCGTGCTTCAGGAGCAAGATGGATCATTGCCTCAGATATTGATGAGTATCGTCTTAAGGCAGCAAAGAAATTTGGAGCAGACGAAACGATCTTTGCAAAAGAAGTTAACCCTACAAAGATTCGAGAGATTAATAAAGGACGGTTGGCTGACCTGGTCATCGTCTGTGCAGGGACGATTTCCGCCTACATTCAAGCTTTACAATCTGTCGATCGGGGAGGAACAGTATTATGTTTTGCCCCCCTTGAGCCGGGTCTCAATTTTGTTTTTCCATTTTTTGATTTTTGGAATGACGGAATCACCCTCTTGTCCACTTACGGGGGGAGCCCTTTTGACATTACCAATGCCATTGAATTGATAAGAGCTCACCGCCTTCCCCTTCGAGAAATGATCACTCACCGCCTTCCCCTTGAAGAGACAGGTCTTGGATTTCAATTGGTAGCTGAGGCAAAAGATTCGATAAAAGTAATCATCGAACCCCACCGGTGGCCTGCCAAAGAAGTTACTCTCCGACTGTAAAAAACTTGGACCTCACCAAGTTCTTTCGAAATCCTGGAATAATGTTATGCTTAATTAAAGAGAAGGGGGAACAATTATACATGACGACATAAGTCTGACGCAGCCTATCATTCCGGGCTTGACTAAGCCTGCCCCGTACTTGATACGGGGGAATCCAGTGATTTTCCCTCCGGGCCAGAGGCCCTCATGGGCAGGAGGCTGGATTCCCGCTTTCGCAGGAATGACCCCCTTTGCTGTGATTAATGTCGCCGTGTATAGCAAAAGGATTTGAGATAGTGAGTATCGATGAATTTGAAGAAGGTGGGCTTCCCAGAAGACTTTTTCGTGTCACATTAAAAAAACGATGAAAGCTCAGGGGGGGAATTATGAAATATTTTTTATTATTTTGGGTCATCCTGATTTCAGTAGGGACGGTAAATGCACAAGCAGCTCTGCGAACAGAAGTAGTAGAATACAAACATGGCGATGTGGTGCTGGAAGGTTATCTGGCTTATGACGATGCGGTGAAGGGAAAGCGTCCTAGCATCATCGTTGTCCATGAGTGGTGGGGACTTAATCCTTATGCGAGAATGCGCACCGGGCAACTTGCGAAACTCGGATACATCGCCTTTGCCATTGATATATATGGTAAAGGTGTCAGAGCGAAAGACCCTGCAGAGGCAGGGACGTTATCGGGCATATATAGGGGAAACCGTCCGTTGATGCGTAGCCGTGCGAATGCGGGGTTGGAAGTTTTAAGAAATCACCCTTTAGCAGATGTGAATCGGATCGCTGCTATCGGTTACTGTTTTGGCGGTACGGTAGTGCTCGAGATGGCCCGCAGTGGCGCTGAACTCGCAGGGGTGGTGAGCTTTCATGGCGGTCTGAGTACGCCAAACCCGAGTGATGCAAAAAATATCAAAGGGAAAGTGCTGGTCCTTCACGGGGCTGATGATCCTGCCGTACCACCCGACCAGGTGATCGCTTTTCAAGATGAGTTGCGGAAGGCAGGGGTTGACTGGCAGATGGTGAGCTATGGTGGTGCGGTTCACAGTTTTACCAATCCCGATGCTGGTAACGATCCTTCCAAAGGTGCAGCTTACAATGAAAAGGCTGACAAGCGCTCATGGGAGGCGATGAAGACCCCAAAGCGACCCATTCATTTCAGTCATATCCAATAGGCCACATAACGATTTAGGTCAGCGGTGGCTGTAAGCCATCCGCTGGAGTGAGTTAGGCACTTATCTTTTTCTTTTTAAATTCAATAATCAAGTTTGAATTCACCAACTTTATTTACCAATTATAAAGTGTATAGTTTAGGCTTGACCCCAGACCATTCCACATTCGCAAGCTTTCCCAATCTTGACCATTATAATGCCGGTTATGTATTTTATGATGAACATTACTCTTTAATTTATAGCGGTTTCCTTATTTTGTTGCCAAACTTATCTTCCACTATGAATGTTTCCCCCAAATTGACATTACCTAAATTGTTCTTTAAATAATTCAAATAGCCAAATTCTCCCATTCTGCCCCCACTCATTTTCTTTATTGAAATCATTAATCTTAAAAATACTTGACCAATTTTACTCCTTTCCATATTGAATTCCCACATTTTTATATTATTTTTATACAATTTACACAATTCTTGGGTTAACTCATCTAATTGGTATTCCTCTTGTATTTTATTATTTACGTGGATTTGATAAATTTTTTTATAAGACTCGTATACCATTTTATCGGTGATACGAATATTTGCATTTACATAAATATTTCGTACAAAAGTTTCAATTTCTCCCGCCATTAAAGCTACATCTATATCTTTAAAAATATCATTATGCTCCCCATGTGGAACCCTGGCCATTAATTCTGAAAATTCTTTGTCATCTGTGCGATTTTTTTGATATGTAAGACCATTAAGATATCTACATTTTTCAACACAATCTATCCTTTTGAGCCTGTTTTCACCGCAACAAATTGGACAAAGAAAATTATCAATAGGGGCACAATATCTTTTCCCTTTTTTAGTTTTGCAGAACCAACATTTCAACATATCTTATTCCTCCAGATATTTGAAGTTAAACGACTGAGTTCAGCGGTGGCTGTAAGCCATCCGCTGGAGTGATTTGGCTTGATTTTCTCTTTCTTCTTCTTCTTCAGGTGTTCTCTCGTGGGCAATAGACGGCAATCATCCCTCCACGATCGAATATAACCTCATGCAACCCATCATCAGCTATTAGCCCTTGTTTTCGCTTCATGCTTGCAATCCTGATTTTATTAATTGTGTTCTCAGAGAAATCGCACTGGTAACCACAATCGCAGATATATGAAGATGGGTAGATTTCCCTTGGCATTATCTTCTTCCTTTATCTATTAAGCCAACGGGCTCTTCAGCCGCAGCGATTAGCTGTCGGCTGAAAGAGCAATGTTAGGGAAAAGTGTATCATAAAAAACAGCGGCATTTTACATTTAGTTACGTCCTTAAATAACCAAATATTTACCCTAGCAGCTAACGTTATTGAATGAATTAAGGACGTCCTTCATCCTACTCATCCTAAGGGGGCGACCGTAGGCGCCGGCAAAATCGTCTCCCGGAATCTGCCCACCTTTTTATGGTTTTTTTAAATATATCTGGGGCGTTTTAAAGTTTTTTCATAATATTTCTCTATACCTTCATTTTTTATTATCTCGTTGATCCGCCCCCAAGCTTTATACAGGTTTTCGTCAAAGTTGGTTCTGTTACAGGGGAATTCGTCACACTGGTAGCAGTAATCAACCTGTTTTTCCTGGTGACAGCCGCGTACCCCACAGTTTTTAAACATCTTACACTGCTCGTTACGGCATCCCTTGCAGTTTTCCGAAGCAAAGTAATCCAGCATTTCCTTGAAATCAGGATATTTTTTAAAAACCGGATCACCCAGCAGGGTTTCATATCGTTTGGCATAGATGTTGAAATTCCCTAGTTTTTCTTTGAGTTTCAGACTGTACCGGCGGATATCTCCGTCCACATGGGCAAAGCATTTTTCACAGCTTAGTCCGCAGGGGGCCAATGACGCCTTAATTTGTTCATTAGTCATACATTGTCTCCTTTCTCTTTAAGAAAAGTTTACAAAAAAATTAAGACCATATCTTTTTCAGGTTATGGAGCGGATCCCTTTTAAAAAGAAGCTAACAAGGGAGGATGAAAACTTTCCATTATTCTTTTCATGAAAAAATTATCTTTGGTCAAAAGTATCAAAAGTGTGTTGTTTGTCAATCCCTAAAATGAAATTGTGAAAATTATCTTTTTGAGGATTACTAATTGCTCTTGTATAGAGTGGCAGATTTCTTGAGTCACTCTTTCAGGAAGGAATTGGTAATAGATCATATAGATAATTCTGATGGGTTGAAAATGGAGGGTTAACTATT
>PEUO01000131.1:0-15034 GCA_002780715.1 Deltaproteobacteria bacterium CG03_land_8_20_14_0_80_45_14 | reverse complement strand
CGGCCCATAGGGCCTATGGCCCGGAGGGAACTATTTGAATTCACTGGATTCCCGTTTTCACGGGAATGACACCATGTTGGTTGCCTTGTCATTCCTGCGGAAGCAGGAATCCAGGACAAGCCAAATGAAAATGTTAGAGATAAATTCTCAGACTTCAATGTGTAAGAATCTATACTCTTAAAGGTATCCCTGTTTCTTCAAATTGACCATGAGGATGGAGATGGCGGCAGGGGTGACGCCGGAGATTCTTGAGGCCTGGCCGAGGGAATAAGGCTTAATCTTCTTCAGTTTCTCCATCACCTCTGTGGTGAGTCCGATCACAGAACTAAAATCAAATCCTCCCGGGAAACTCATTTCCTCCAACTTTTTAAACCTTTCGATCTGCTCCATCTGTCTCTTGATATAACCATCATATTTCACCTGAATTTCAACCTGTTTCTGGACCGTTCCTGGTAAACTTTCGAGACTATGATCAAAGGCAAAAAGGTGTTTGAAATGGATTTCTGGTCTTTTCAATATTTCTTGAAGAGAAGAATTCTTTTTTAGAGAGGCGGTTCCCCATTGATGGAGGATTTCGTTATTTTCCTTTGTGGGATTGACTCTTACCTCTGAGATTCTGGATAGAGTTTTTTCAATGGCCACTTTTTTCTCAAGAAAGATTTGATAATCCTCTTTCTTCATCAATCCAACTTCATATCCTATCTCTCTTAACCTCAGATCGGCATTGTCTTCTCGCAAATGGAGGCGGTATTCAGCCCTGGAGGTGAACATACGATAAGGTTCGGCAGTTCCTTTGGTCACCAGGTCATCGATCAAAACACCGATATAGGCATCGGAGCGTTTCAAGATAAGAGGCTCTTCCCCTCGAATAGTAAGCGAAGCATTGATCCCAGCCATTAATCCCTGGGCTGCCGCCTCTTCATAACCAGACGTCCCGTTGATCTGTCCGGCATGGAAGAGTCCTCTGATTTTTTTTGTTTCAAGAGAAGGCTTCAGTTCTGTTGGGTCAACAAAATCATATTCGATGGCATATCCTGGCCGGATGATCTCCACTTCTTCAAGGCCCTTGATCGACCTCAGCATTCGAATTTGGATATCCAGAGGAAGGCTGGTGGAGATTCCGTTCGGATAGATTTCATTTGTATTTCGGCCATCGGGTTCTAAAAAGATCTGGTGTCTTTTCTTATCTGCAAAACGGACTACTTTATCCTCAATCGAGGGACAATATCGAGGACCGATACCTTTAATGATTCCACAGTAAAGAGGGGACCGGTCGAGGCCGCTTTTAATAATTTCGTGGGTAGTAAGATTCGTATAGGTGATATAGCAGGGGACCTGGTCTGTTTCGATCTTTTCTGTTGTGAAAGAAAATGGAATGGGTGGTTCATCTCCATATTGAGGTGTGAGCTGAGAGAAATCAATGGTTTGGCGATCGAGCCTCGGAGTGGTCCCGGTCTTGAGCCTTCCCATCCGGAACCCCAGTTTTTTGAGTGATTCTGATAGACTGATGGACGGTGGATCACCCATCCTGCCAGCGGAAAAGCGGGTGAGACCAATATGGATAAGACCGTTCAGAAAGGTTCCTGGAGCAAGGATCAAGGTTTTTGTTTGAATGGTTTCATTTAAATCTGTCTTCACGCCGATGATCTGATTTCCATCTGTTAGAATTTCCTCTACCGTCGCCTCTTTGATGGTGAGATTTTTTTGACTCTCAACAGTTCTTTTCATTTGAAGTCGGTATTCCTGACGGTCCACCTGAGCTCTTGAAGAGCGAACAGCAGGCCCTCTCCCGGTATTGAGTTGGCGGAACTGTATTCCTGTTTCGTCAGTGGCCTTGGCCATCTCTCCACCCAGCGCATCGATCTCCTTCACCAGATGGCCTTTGGCCAACCCACCGACAGCAGGGTTACAGGACATATAACCGATCTGTTCGACTTTTTGAGTGATGAGAAGGGTAGGGTCCCCTATTCGGGCACAGGCCAGAGAGGCTTCAATTCCAGCATGCCCTCCACCCACCACAATCACATCATAGTGTTTTGGGGATCGCATAGAACAATTAACCTTGGCTTTTTCTCAAAGCGCCGTTAAAAGGGTTCAAGGATTCGAGGGTTCTTGCCTGCCTGCGGTAGGCAGGGGTTCAAGGGTTCATATTCGAGGTTCTCACTAGATCCCTTGGCCACTTGATCCCTTGAACCCTTTACAGGCCTTCACACAGACACCACAGATATTATGGCTGAAATGGAGGGTTTTGGCAAAGGTTCTCAATTGTTCGTAACAACGAAGATGATCAAAATCCTCTTGCCTTTCCTTAATTGCTCCCGCAGGGCAGACGGATAGGCAATAAAGACAGGAACCGCAGTCCTTTATTGAAGGGGAGTTGGTCACAAGGGGAAGATCGGTGAGGATGGTGACCAGACGAATCCGCGATCCAAATTTTTCATTGGCGAGGAGGTTGTTTCGGCCAATCCATCCCAATCCTGCAGCTCGGGCCATATGTTTATGGGAGAGGTGGCCTTTTTGGGTTTTCCAATCAACAATTTGAGAGGCGGGGATAGGGACTGCCTGATACCCGAGGTCTTGAATCGTTGAGGTTACAATCAGCCCGATGGTGTCCAGAAGAATATTGATTCTCTGATAATGATGAAAATAGAGGGGGGTAGGTTGATTTTCAATCTCTTCTAAAATGGCATCAGAAAGGTGAAATCCAATAGAGATGCCGTAGGAAAGTCGATCTAATAAGGAAGGAGGAAGAAGAATCTCCTCTTTTTTAAAAGAACGAAGATCTGCCACTCCAAACAGAGAACCTCCCCACTGTCGGGAGAGCGCTCTCATTTTTTCTACGTTATCGACTTCAGACATTTCTATTCCATTTTAAAATGGTTCTAAGGAGGGTTCAAGGGTTTTTCTTTTAAAAAGCGTCTTCGCGTCGTGGTGTCATTGCGTCTTAATGTCTGATAGACTCAATGACCTAATGGCTTAATAACCTGAAGTCATAAACATTCCGCACTCTGCATTCTGCAATCCGCAATCGGACTACCGCGCTTTGATCTTCAGCTCTTTCATCTTCTTTCGAAGGGTGTTTCGGTTGATCCCTAAGAATTGGGCGGCAGCAATTTGAACATAGTTCACTCTCTCTAAGGCGGACTTGATCAAAATCTTCTCTACCACTCTTATAATATCGTCAAAGATCCCCATCTTTGTCTTTGTCTCCACATAGGGATCAATCTTATTCAGAACTTCAGCCAATTTTTGCTCTAAGATCTCATCCAGCAGATGAGATCTGGCCTTTGGTTTGCTATCTTTCATAAGAGGTCCACCCTTTTTGAGATGGTAATTTTTAATCACCGGAGAGAGGATGGCTGAGAAGATGGAGAGGAACTGAAAATCCTCATTAAATTCGTCTCTGGAACCATGGAGGGAATTCATATTGATTACACCCAACGGCTCATCATCTATAATGAGAGGGATACAGAGTAAAGGGGGTTGGATTTTCTCGATCCGTTTCTGGCCCTTCATCATCTCCTCGTAGAGAGGCTCTTGGCTTAAATTCTGGATCGTCATGGGTTGCCGTGATTCAAGGACTTTACTTATCGTCCCTTTTTGGCTACTGCAAGTGAGAGGATGGATTTCTTTTTCAATTCCATAGAGGGCTTCCACATGGAGGGAATCCTTTTGAGGACCTTGGAGGAAAAGAGCCGAATACTTTATTGAAAAATATTCAGACAGGATCGCCATCACTCCGAGAAAATAGTCTTGAAGGTGGTTCTGTTGAGGGAGCAGGATAATCTCGTAAAGGCTCCTCAATTCAGGATTTGACCGAGGGTTGATGAAGAAAGTGGAAGACATGTCAGGCTCCTACCCGTTGAAACTCGAATGAAGCGGTCATTTTGCTAAACGGGGTTCCTTGGAGTATGTTTACTAGGGTTAATCCTATATAAATTGAATTCCAATTTCAAGAAAAATTTACTGGCTTTACCCCGTTAGAAATAATGCCCCGCTGCTCTGCAGCCGGGTTAGATTTTAGAATAATTCCGGCGGGGTTTAATGCCCAGCTGGAATTTCTAACGGGGTTTACTTTTCCTCTACTTTACACTTGAAGTCTCGTTATGAATTCATTAAAATCCACTCCATATGGCCGCAACGATTGAGATGAATCGGCCTCGAGTGGTGATTGTCCTTGGCCCCACAGGAGTTGGTAAGTCCAAATTGGCCATTGAATGGGCGGAGGAATTAGGGGGTGAAATCATCAGCGCTGATTCCATGCAGGTTTATCGGTATATGGATATTGGGACAGCCAAACCCACACTCGATGACCAAAAAAGAGTGCAACACCACCTAATTGACTTAGTGCCCCCTGATCAACCTTTTCACGCTGCCCTTTATCGAACGTTGGGTCGAAAAACGATCGATCAGTTATACGAGAATAAGACACCCATTTGGGTCGTAGGAGGAACTGGACTTTATATTAAGACCCTTATTCAAGGACTTTTCGCCAGCCCTAAAATCGATCCTCAAGTGAGGGAGAGTCTAAAACAGGAAGCAAAGGAGAAAGGGGCGGATGCCCTTTATGAGCGTTTGAAGAAAGTCGATCCCAAAACAGCCTTTCATCTCCATCCCAATGACCTCTTTCGAATTATACGAGCTTTGGAGGTATTTGATTCGACAGGAGCCCCCATCTCTTTTTATCGGGAACAACATCGTTTTGGAGAAAAACCCTACCTGACTTTAAAAGTTGGTCTGGAGATAAACCGGGACAGGCTCTATCGTCGCATTGAAGAAAGAGTTGATCAGATGTTAGAGAAGGGATTCCTTCAAGAGGTCGAGAGGCTGATGGAGATGGGTTATGGACCTGCATTGAAGCCAATGCAGAGTTTAGGTTATAAACAGATGGTCCAATTTCTCTTGAAAGAGATCGGATGGGACGAAGCTGTCAGACAGATGAAAAGGGATACCCGTCATTATGCCAAGCGACAACTGACATGGTTTAAAGCGGATTCAGAAATTCACTGGTGGGATGAATCGATTGATCGGGAGGAAATATTTCTCGAAATTAAATCTTTTTGGAGACGAGGAGGGGAAAGGGCATGATCAAGAATCAGATTAATATCCAGAATCAATTTCTTAATCGTATCCGGCGAGATCGAAACCATGTGGTGGTTGAATTGACCACCGGCCGTAAGATGGAAGGGGTCATCCTTAGCTTTGATAATTTCTGTATCATCCTCCGAGGAGAGACGGATCAGTTGGTCTATAAACATGCTATCTGTTCTATTTCCCCTGGTGAAAAATTAGAATTTCTTGAGACGAGATAGGATTACACCATGGATAATTTTGAGATCAAACCCATACTGGAAAGCCTCTTTTTCATTTCAGATTCTCCGATCCGGCTTGAAACCCTTGCCGAGATTCTGCCCGAATTCAATAAAGAAGCTATCTTAGAGGGGATTCGTCAGATCCAAGCAGAATATGGGGATCCTTCGAGGGGAATAGAACTGACGGAGATAGCCGGTGGATATCAATTCCGAACAAAACCCAGTTGGGCCGGATGGGTCAACCGGCTGAAAAAGGCGAAGGCGGTAAAGTTGAGCCAAGCCGCTTTAGAGACATTGGCTATCGTTGCCTATCGCCAGCCCGTCATCCGGCCTGCGATTGAGGAGATTCGCGGAGTAGATTCAGGATCTGTCGTTCACACCCTTTTGGGAAAAGGATTGATTAAGATGATGGGTCGTAAGGATCTCCCTGGACGGCCCATTGTCTATGGAACCACCAAACCCTTTCTTGAACTCTTTGGCCTTAACACAATCTCCGATCTTCCCACTCTCAAAGAAATCCAACCTCCTCCAGCGCTCGAAGAGTTATCCCCCAAAGAGATATTCAAAGATGAGATTCTTAAAACCGAGGCAGAGGGGATCACCCCTCATCAAGATCTTCCTTTAGACAAGGGAGAAGAGTAGGGAATTCGATTGGCACTGGAACGGATTCAAAAGATTTTAGCCAAGGCCGGGATCGCCTCGAGGAGAGAAGCCGAGAGGATGGTGATCGAAGGAAGAGTGTCGGTCAATGGCAAGATTGTTGAGATATTGGGGTTTAAAGCCGATCCTTCCAAAGATCACATCAAAGTGGATGGCAGAAAACTCACACATTTTGAACAAAAAATCATTCTTCTCCTCAATAAACCCAGAGGCTATCTTTCCACAGTCAAAGACCCGAAGGGAAGGCCGGCCGTCTTGGGCCTTCTTAAAAATGTGAAATGGAGAATCTATCCAGTAGGTCGCCTCGATTTCGATGCCGAGGGACTTCTCCTTCTCACCAATGATGGCGACCTTGCCCATTTTCTCTCCCATCCAAGGTTCTCTATTCCAAAGACCTATTTAGTGAAGGTGGCAGGGGTCCCAGAGGAGAAAAAACTGACCCGGCTCAAGAGGGGAGTGATGCTCGAAGATGGGAAAGCGAAGGCCGTTTCCTGCAGCCTTATCCGCCAAAGGGAGAAAAATAGCTGGGTTCGGGTCGTGGTGACAGAGGGGAGAAACCATCTGGTGAAAAGGATGTTTTCAGCCATTGGCCACTCTGTGCTCAAGTTGAAGCGAATCGAATACGGACCGATTCAATTGGGGGACCTCCCTTTCGGTCAGTTCCGTTATCTTACTTCTGAAGAGATGGAAAAGCTAAGAAAGTTAGAGGCTACCAAAGGTTAAGGCTGAGGTTAAGGTTAAGGTTAAGGTTAAGGAGTTCAGATTTTTTAATTATAGGTTTTTACTCCGAACTCCGAACTCTAAACTCCGAACTATGTTATGATAAGTGGCGTTGAGATTAAAAGAAAGATTGTCCATCTGGCCACCTTGTCCATTCCCATTGGATATGCCATGATGCCTGAAAAAACGGTTGTGATGATTCTCCTCTTTCTCTTTTTAGGGTTTCTTACCGTTGACCTTCTTCGCCACTACCATTCCGGAATGGGATCCCTTTTTCAAAAATATTTTCTGGGGAAGGTTTTAAGAGAAGAAGAGAGGACCACCCTGATGGGTTCAACTTACTTTCTTTTCTCCTCTCTCCTGGCAATCCTCTTCTTCCCAAAATCGATTGCTATCCCCAGCCTCCTCATTCTGATCCTCTCGGATACGGCTGCGGCTTTGGTCGGAAAGGGGATTGGGAAAGTTTCGATCTTCGGAAAGACCCTCGAGGGGAGCATGGCTTTTCTTCTCACCTCCCTCTTCATTGTCTGGTTTTATCCCCATCTGAACCGATTTTCAGGAAGCCTCGCAGCGCTGGGGGCGACATTGATCGAGGTTCTTCCAATAAAAGTGAACGATAATCTCAGCATTCCCCTTGTGGCAGGGGCGATCATGTTTTTCGGGGCGGGATGAGAGAAGGGAATTTCTTCAGGACTTCAACGATTTCCTTGGCTTCTCCTTCTGAGGTAATTTTAGTTATCACCACGTATATCTTCAATTCATCAAAGAGAAAAGAAAAGGCCCCTTTGGATTCTTTCAAGAGTGTCCCGTCGGCAAGAGGGTTAAGGCTGATGACGGGCTTATCAAACTTCTTGATCAGATCAGAGGCACGCTGCAAATCAAAGAGGCTCCATTTTTTGTTGATGGGAATGGCGAAGGCTGCGACATCGAGAGGTTTTGCCTTTGGAAGGACAAAGGTCCCCCATTGACCTGAAAAGATGGGGATGAATCCTTTTTCTCTGACCCTGGACATCATCTCATGAAGAAGATCGATCCGGCCCAGAGCCAGGAGCCAATCTCCATATTTTTCTCCAACCAGGAGAAACGGAGATTCTTTGGGATCGAGAGAAGAGAAGGCTTTCTCAAAGCGAAGAGGATCGAAGGCGATTCTGTCAATTTCTTTTTGTGTAAAGACCTCGGAGGAAGAGGATGGGGGGAGAATATTCCGAGTCAGATGGGAAGGGAGGAGGTCCTTTCTGATCGTTGAGACGACTTTTGATTCAAATTGGTGAAGAGGCTTCCCCAAAAAGGAGGCGCCTGTCTCCACCTCTAAATGGCAGAGGCCAATCAGCGTTTCATCAGTTGTAAAATGTTTTAACTCTTTAAAGGATTCGAGATGATTCGCCGAGGGGAGATCGAAACACCAGGCCCCCATTTCATAGGCCTTTTTCATAAGGGGATAGATCTCCTCATGGCCTTGAGAGATTAAAGGCTGAATAGAAAAGATCATTCTCGGAAGTTTTTTCCCTTCTAAAATGGCTGTCGGTAACCGCATATCTTCATTGTATTACCAGCCTGTTCAATTTTCAATTAAAAGCTCAAACCTATTTCCAATTGATGCAAATTATATTTTTTATGGAAGAGAGTGTTAATAAGAATCGAAGGGTCCTCTCCATTTAAAGAACTTCTGTATATTGCTCCAATATTTTTGAATGGACCGGTTCCTTGGAGAATAAGTTAAGTTGCTCTTGTCAAAATTCCTTCTTTTTGATAAAAGATTTCTATGCCGATAGAGAAGAAAGAATTGAAAGAAACGTTAAAGTTGGGGATCAAAACTCTGATCCTTCAGGAAGTCAGATTATTGCGTTTGGAACGGACATTCACCCCTCACATCATTATTGAAGAGATGTCCCAGTCGATCCAAGAGACGAAAAAGGCGATTATCAAGTTGACACGTTCTATGGATAATAAAGAGAGAACCGCTTTGCTAAAGAGGATGATCCGACAAGCCGTAGATGAAGAAATCGATCAGGCCATTCAATTGAGGAAGACCAGATGCATTCGCTGTCTCCATGGCAGATTCTATGATGAGGAAGGAACGGCTCATTTAAACCTGCCTGTCGGGATACACAAAGCTCAAACCATTGGCTGTGATAAACTCCGACCAAACCTCAAGAAAAGTTGTCGGCGATTTATGGAAATATCGATGGCTGCTTCGCTTGATAATTATCTCAACGAAATCACTTTTTTCTATGAATTTAGAGAAATCCTCGATCGGATTAAGGAGATCTGGGAAGACTATCTTATGAAATAACGCATAGCGCAGAGCGCTTAGCGCATAGTGTCTTAAATCCCAAAGAACAAATCCTAAATCAAACCTAATACTCAAATTTTCATAATAAAAAGCCCTCTTCCCTATTTTTGAAAGAGAGCTCTTAAATTTGGCTCTTTTTCTTATCAATTACCCTATGCGCCATGCTCTATGCGCTTTGCGTTTCAGGCGATTGCCTCAGCCACCAACTCCGTAATATCCATCACCTTTATTCGGCCTTTTTTCTCTTTTCGGAGTCTGGCTGCGGCCACCTGCAAATTGGACTTACAGGCTGGACAGGCTGAGACGACCATTTCTGCTCCGACACTGCTGGCCTGTTGAATACGTTTATAGGCTATTTCTAAGCTCATGTCAGTATTATAAGCTTTTAACCCCCCGCCGCCACCACAGCATTTGGCAAGATTTCTGTTCTGGATAAATTCCACCAGCTCAACGGATGGAATAGCTCTGATGACGTTTCGGGGCGGATCATAAATGTTCATATGACGACCTATATCGCAGGGATCGTGGTAGGCCACTTTTACCTTCTTCGTCCCATCTTTAAACGTGATCCGGTTATCCGTGATGAGTTTTTCCAAATATTCTACAATATGATAAACACGAATATCATCTAATTTCTTATGTTCAGGATAAAGATCTTTGAAGGTTCGGGAGCATCCGGCGCAGGTAGCGACAATCTCTTTGATGCCCATTTGTTTGAACAGAGTAGTATTCTTGTTGATACAATTTTCGAATTCTTTTTCATCCCCAACGAGAAAAGAGATATATCCACAGCAATATTCTTTATTCCCCAGGCTAATATAGTCAATCTTGGCCTTATTCATGATATTCAAGACACTCGGGATAATGTAAATATCTTGGTAAGATGCGACACACCCAAAATAGAGGAGAGTCTGTGCCTTATCTTTGGGTTTAAACTCTTTTGGGTAAATGTCTGTCCTCTTTTCGACGGCCTCCCCAAAGGGATTTCCCCTTTCTTCGATTGACTGTACCAGATGTTGATGAATCGATGGAAGATAACCCGCCTCCACCAGTCTGGTCCGGGCGGATTGAATTATATCGGCTACCTTCACACCGGCGGGACAGACGGCATTACAGTTATGACACATGGTGCATTGATAAAATCTCTCTGCTAACTCTTTGGAAGGTTCCAACCTTCCGGTGAGGAGGTGATAAGCGAGTATCACACGGCCTCGTGCATTGATGGACTCCAGAGAAGTCTCCCCATAAGTGGGGCAACCGTTTCGGCAGAATCCGCACATGATGCAAGCCATAATTTCATTATCCAACGACTCTCCGAAGCTTTTCATCTCAGCAGGCCTTTCGATCAGTGGCTGAAAGGCAAAATTTTCATAGATATCTTTTACGGAATCGTCAAACCCCATCTTTCCCGGATTGAGAATATCATTTGGGTCCAACGCTTTTTTGATTTGTTTCATCACTTCGAGAGTTTCCCCTAATTCCATTTTGATATAGGGAGATTTAGCCATTCCGGTGCCATGTTCAGCAGTGAGCGTCCCTTTAAGACGCAACGTCAGGTCAATCAAATCCTTGGATGCCTTCCTGATCGCATCCCACTGCTGTTTGTTCCTGGGGTCTGACATAAACACCGGATGCAAATTCCCATCCCCAATATGGCCGAACGTGGAAATAGTAAGGTTGTGTTTTTCAGCAATCTTGCGTATCTCGATGATCGCTTCGGGAATCTTAGTGATGGGTATCCCGGGGTCATCCATAATGGATTGGAGCCTTGAGCCCCTCTTCACTTTTGACAAAGAGGCAATGATCCCCTGACGGGCAGCCCACATCTTAAGGCGCTTCGAAGGGTCGTCATCCCATCGGGTTTCAATATGACGATTGCCCTGACAGATTTTATTTATCTTCTCAATGCTTTCTTGAACGGCCTTTCTGTTCCCATCGGTTTCGATAAATAGCATGCAGCCTACATGGTCGGGGATATTAAGTCCCATGGTCTTGTTGACCACATCGATCGTTACTTTATCCAGTATCTCACAGGAAGATAGGGCAATTCCCGAAGTTAGAATGTCTGTTGCTGCTTTACCCGCATCCAGGGTGGAAGAGAAACGAGCTTCAGCAAAGGCAATATACTCAGGCATGGGGAGGATTTTTAAAATAATCTTTGTAATGATCCCCAGCGTTCCCTCGGCATTTGTAAAAAGGTGAGTGAGGTCATATCCCGCAGACGTTTTGCCTAAGATCGAACCTGTATGAATGATTCGGCCATCAGCTAACACGATCTCCAAACCCAAGACATAATGTTTGGTGGTTCCATATTTCAGAGCCCGGTTTCCACTGGCATTGGTGGAAACCATTCCTCCCAAGGACGCCAGAGCTGAACTCGCCGGGTCTGGAGGAAAGAAGTGAGAAGGGGCTAATGCTGCATTCAGATTGTTGCAGAGAACACCCGGTTCGACCACCACATACCCATTCGGCTTATCGATCTCTAAAATATTATTCATTCGGCTCAAGTCAAGAAGGATACCCCCTTTTGCAGCCAGCGCCCCCCCTACAGCACTTGTCCCAGACCCCCTCGGAGTCACAGGAATTTTTTGACTATTGGCGAGACTCATAATTTTTGAGATCTCTTCAGGAGTTTTTGCAAAAACGATGACATCAGGAACGGCCTCATGAACCGATAGATCTCTGGAATAACAGAGTCGCTCGATTAAATCGGTCTTGACATTCTTTTCACCCACGATTTGAATGAGATCTTTGATATAGTCCATAGCTCTCCCTTTCTATAGGTATACTAAATCATAATAGGAAATTTTGTGAAAATACAGGTCACATGGATTGATCCACAAGTTCGCTCAGATCATAGGCGGCCATGGTTTCTTCTTTCCCTTTCTCTTTGATTCCATCGAATAACATCGTAAGACAATAAGGGCAGGCTGTTCCTATCAACTCCGCCTTTACCTCGATGGCTTGATCGGTTCGCATCTGATTAATTCGCGTTCCGATATGTTCCTCCATCCACATCCTTCCTCCCCCGGCTCCGCAGCAGAAGCTCCGATTGCGATGCCGCTCCATTTCCACCAGTTTCAAGCCTGGGATGGATTTCAAAATTCTTCGGGGAGCTTCGAAGATCTGATTTGCCCTTCCAAGGTAGCAGGAATCGTGGTAAGTGATCACTTTATTAATGGGTTTGGTGAGCTTCAACCTTTCACTGCTAATGAGTTCCATTAAGAATTGGGTGTGGTGAATGACCTGAAAATCTCCACCCAATTGGGGATATTCATTTTTCAGCGTGTGGAAACAATGGGGGCATAGAGTGACGATCGTCTTGACGCCATATCTTTTCAGAATTTCGATATTCGCCTGCGCGGTTGTCTGGTAGAGGTATTCGTTGCCAATTCTCCGTGCAGGATCTCCACAACACCCTTCCTCATTGCCTAAGATTCCAAACTGGATACCACTCGCTTGGAGGATTTTCACCATCGAAATAGCTACCTTTTGATTCCGAGCATCAAAACTTCCGCAGCACCCTACCCAAAAGAGGATCTTGGGATCGGGCAATTGGGAAAAAATCTTCACTCCAAGCTCCTTTGCCCAATCGGTCCGAAGTCCGCGTCCCATTCCCCATGGGTTATTGCTCTTTTCCAGGTTCTTTAGAGTCAATCGTACTTCGGAGGAGTACTTTGTTTCCACAAGAACCAAATACCGGCGGAGATCTATGTTCCGAATTATTTGTTCTACGTATACAGGGCATGCCTCTTCACAGGCCATACAGGCTGTACAGGCCCAGAGTTCGTCTTCACTCACTGTAGTTCCCATGATGGCTTCTGGTTGACGCTGATCTGGAAGAGTGGCAAGGAGTTTCGGCCCTTCTCGGCTCAGGTGGTCTTTCAAATTCTGGGTCATTCGTCTTGGAGAAAGCGGCTTTTGTGATAAGTGTGCTGGGCATACATCTTGACATCGACCGCAATTGGTGCAGGCCTCAAGATCTAATAACTGTTTCCAAGTAAACTCGGAGATCTCTCTTACACCAAAGGTTTCTGCTTCTTCAAAATTAGGGATGGGGGCAAGAACACCCCTTAGTTTAAGGTTACGGAAATAGATATTGATGGGCGATAAAAAAAAGTGTTGTAAAGGAGTGCGTGTAATAAAGACATAGGCAAAGAATAAAAAGGCAGGTAGAGCATGGATTAAGACTCGGTGCCAGACCAGAAGTTCGTTCAAAGGGTCAGTCGGCAGGATCAGAAAGAAACGAGAAATGAGATAACTTAAAGGTGACCAAAAGGGCCAATCGGGAACAACACTTCCTCCAATGATGGCTATCCGATAGCCCTTAACGAAATAGCCGGTCATTAAAAGCACAGCTCCCCAAAGATAGATTAATGTGTTGGTGGGTTTTGTTTCCAAACGGGAAGGCTTGACGATATATCTTCGGTAAACAGCCATACATCCGCCAATAATAACAAGAAGGCCTCCAATTTCGGAAACGAAAGAAGCATACTGAAAAATGGCTTGAGGAGGATTCGTGAGCCCCACGGGGTATGAAAAAAGTCTAACAATCTTACCCAGAAAAATTAAAATGGCGCCCCAAAAGATTAGGAAATGCATGGCGCCGGGATAGAGTTCCTTCCAGAATCGGAGATGGCCAAACGTAACCGCCAAAAGACTTTTAAGCCTGAGGGCTCCTCGATCGGAGCGGTTCTCTTCTTTCCCGAGATGCCATAGCCGAAGGTGTCGCCACCAAATACTCAGGGCAAAAATCGCAAGGAGCCCCATAAAAAGCACGAGAAAGCCAATGATGATGGGCAAAAAAACTTTCATGATATAAACTTCTTGACCTGTCCAGAAACGAGTTAAAGAATCCATTTTACCTTCCCAAATCCTTTAGATATTAAATTAACCTCAAAGTTGCATAAAAAACACTGCCAAAGGCAGGTGGGTGTGCTAGAAAAACTTTATAGCGGCACCTTGAATCGTTTTGCTGCTCCGTTTCCAGACATTTTTCAAAGGCCGCCTCATGTGAAATCGCATGTTCCCCATAAAATATATAAAAGAGCCGCTTCATAAAGTTTTGGAAGTACACCCACCTGCCGATTTAATGCAACGTTAAGGCTAACAAACGAGGATAGAACGTAATCAAATGGGCAACGAAGAAAACAAGTGCCAAACAGCCCATGATCATAAACACCCAATCAATAAATTTTTGATATTTTTCTTCTAAACCAAAGTCAAGCGCTGACAGTTTCACCGCAAGAAATAAGGAGTAAATCACTCCCATTAATATGATGATTTCCACAGCAATCGCTAAGGGTCTAAGGGCGCTTCCCATAATATGTTCCTCAAAATCGAATTATTTTTATGTCTTAATTCTCTCTACTATTTCCTTTCTAAACTGAGTCTTAATTCTGCAGGAAGGGCAGAGGTTAAACGACCAGGTGGATTCATTGGTTATAAAAATTTTAGTTTTCATTTTTTTTACCATTGACCGGGGAAATAGGGGAATACCACACTCCATACACCTGGAAATGTTATCCTCAAAAATGACTTTGGTTTCCTTTCCTGTTTTATCCTTTTCAGGTTCTTTTTCTACTAATTGGAGACAATTCTCCGGGCAGGATTTTTGACAAACACCACAAGCATTACAAGACCCTTGCCGGAAAAGGAGTTGATAGATGTCCTTTTCACTGTTTTGGTTAATAATTAAAGCCTTTGTTGGACAATCAATCGTGCAAAGGCCGCAACCCGTGCATTTTTCTTTATCAATGAAGGGGATCCCATTATTCTTGAGTCGAATCACCTTCAAAAACTCTCGTCGGCTAATCCTGTCTTTAGACCCTAACATGTTTAATTTCATGCCTTCTTTGCTGGTTCGGGCGTTTGTCGCCCACTTTCATCAACTGGCAATAATTCTAAATATTTCAAACCCAGGATAAAAAGAAATCCCATGAAGGCAAACATTCCAATCGATATCATCGTCTCAATGGCTGTTATAGGGAAAGACCCGACAGCCCCGTATCCCCCTTCGATCTTCCCTGGGAAATAGGATTGGGGATAA
>PEUO01000105.1:15210-15667 GCA_002780715.1 Deltaproteobacteria bacterium CG03_land_8_20_14_0_80_45_14 | reverse complement strand
CGGTTGTTCGGTGGTCAGTAGAGGTGAAGGTTACCGGGCTGGTGCCAAGACCACCGTCGAGAATGACAAAATCTTTCATGGTCTCAAAACCTTTATGCAAAATACCGGGTCCGGTCAAATCGCCAGCCTTATCCGCTCTGATCAGCGCTTCCCTTAACAAGAGGACATTGGCCCAGGCGGTCACTGTAAACTTAATACGGTCTTTGGCAGGGATCCCGGGATTGTATTTTGCAGCGTAATCGTGAACAAGCTTCATCTTTCCTCGGCTATCGGCAAAAAAGTAAGCTGGGCCAGCACACATCGCTCCCTCTGCTGCTTTGCCTGCCAATCTATATAAATTTTCATCATATCCCCAGTAGTTCACCAGCCAGTCAGCGCCAAGGCCAAGGGCATAGGCATCTCTTACCGTTGCTGAAACGCACATGGTGGTATTTCCATGCCAGCATACATCGGGCTT
>PEUO01000105.1:14932-15156 GCA_002780715.1 Deltaproteobacteria bacterium CG03_land_8_20_14_0_80_45_14 | reverse complement strand
ATCCTGATCATCGCCAATCTCAAAGCCGAGCATCTTGGCATGATCCTTGATCGCCTTTATCGGAGCACTCGCATAGGGAGAAGGAAAGGCGAATACACAGGCAAACCTCGGTTTTCTCTTACCAAAATCTTTATTTTTGGGCCACCGGGTTTCAAACCAAGCTGTCAGGGCAGACCGACCTTGGGTGGAATAATCGGGTGCAAAAAATAGATTATAGGGGGTTT
>PEUO01000105.1:14734-14924 GCA_002780715.1 Deltaproteobacteria bacterium CG03_land_8_20_14_0_80_45_14 | reverse complement strand
TTCGTGAGATGGGCAGAGAAAGAAGCGGAGACGTAAGGTATTTTATCTTTGAGAGCCGTTGCAGAAAGGGCCTCTGTATCTCCAGTTCCCCAGCCTTCGATAGCTATTACCCCCATACGTTTAAGAAAATTATACTTTGTGATGGCCTCTGGAATACGATAGCCGTAATCAAACCAGGTATATTTAATTT
>PEUO01000105.1:0-14674 GCA_002780715.1 Deltaproteobacteria bacterium CG03_land_8_20_14_0_80_45_14 | reverse complement strand
CGTAGTCCTTGCCGACATCTGAAGTAGCGCCGGTGCAATCCGTAAGACCTCCTATCTTAATTTCCTGGGCCAATATCGATGAAATGGGAAAACTCATGATCAGTAATGTCAAAATAGTTGTAAAAAATTTAATTTTGATTCTCATTGTTCACCTCCTGTAAAATTTTAAGGCATAGTAAATGAAATGGTGATCCCTTTCTTTCTCCCCACCCTCCAATGACGTCACATCACCCCCTTTTCGAAATTATCCCCTCCCCTTTATCCCCTCCCCCTTGATGGGGGAGGGGAGGGTGGGGGTGTTTAATATGAGAACGGCCACAGATTAAAATAGTTTTTGATCTGCCACCAACGATAACTGATCCCTCTTGGTTGAAAGATTAAAAAGGCACAGATAATTAGGCCAAAAACGGATTCCTTGATATAGAGAAACTTCATCATGAGCTCCGGGAAAACATCACCGAGTGAGATCACAGCCAATTGAATCAATTCCATCGCCAACACCATGAATATAGAACCGAAGATCACGCCGTGGATGGAGCCAACTCCACCAATGAGGATAACGCCTACTAACCAGAGAGACCAAAACCAAGGGAAGTGTTCTGGACTGAGCGCTGCAGTATTGCTGACCCAGAAGGCTCCGGCAAGGCCGGCAATAAATCCAGCCACAAAGAAATTTAATAATTTATACCAGATAATATTGATCCCGAGTGTTTCAGCAGCTATGTCATTGTCTCGAATGGCGATCCAAGCCCTTCCTACCTTAGAGCGAAGGAGGTTAGCCACAATAACGACACAGAGGGTGAGCAAGATAGCCATTAAAAAATAAGTCTTGATTTCACTATCAATGATCCAGGGCCCAATCTTAATGGTTCCGGGTGGCAGAGAAAAAGCCTGCCCTCTACCGCCAATCTGACTGATATACTGGGTGAGGATGAAATCAACGGTGATGAACTGGGCTGCCATGGTGGTTAGGATCAGGTAAAAACCTTTAACCTTGGCCGATGGAAGACCAAAGAGTACACTCCAGAGTCCGGCGATAATACCCGCAATGATAATACTGATTGGATAGGCAAGACCCCAGTTGATAAAAAAATTCGGCCATGGGAATTGAAGAATCAAGAGAGTGCTTGTATAAGCGCCTACGGCAATAAAGGCAGCATGCCCAAGGGTGATCAGACCGGCATAACCTATCAATATCTGTACCCCAAGGGCTCCTAAGGCTGTATAGCCAACCATATTGGCCACTCCGAACCAGTATCCAGTCAAGGTTAAGGGAAAAACAATAAATATAATCGCCAGGAGGAAAATCATTTTCCCTTTGATCAAAGGAGTCTGCCACCAACCATGATCTTGGGTATATTCTTGATGGTAAAGGCCGCAAGGCAGCCACACATGAGACATAAAATACGCTCCTTTTATACACAGCGTCATTAATTCATAGCAGCACATGTCATTCCCGCGAAAGCGGGAATCCAGAAGAACACTGGATTCCCCCGTGTCAAGCACGGGGCAGGCTTAGTCAAGCCCGGAATGACAAACTGCATAAGATTTAAGTCGCCATGTTTATTTAATTCTGTTACATCCGTTCAATCCGTTCCCAGCCCCAGAATCCGTAAGGTTTAAACAGTAAAAAGACTGCCATAAAAGCAAAGGGGAATACCTCTTTCACTCCCCCTGGAAAATAGCGGTCGAGGTAGGCGCCAGATAAATTTTGTAAAACACCGACTGTAATACCTCCTACAATGGCCCCAGGAATGGAATTAAGGCCTCCTAAAACAACTGCGGGTAAGACGAGGAGACCCAAGTAACCGACGGATATATTGATTCCGTTGACATTCCCTAAAAGAGCGCCCCCCACACCTGCTGACATAAAGGCAATTGCCCATGCCCCTGCATAGACAAACCGGGCGCTTACTCCAAGGGAAAGGGCAGCGGTTTCATCATCGGCCGTTGCCTGCATGGCCAAACCCCAGTGCGAATATTTAAAAAAGGCTGCAAAGATTACAAAAAGTAAAATAGCCAATATAAAAGACCAGAGATAAACGTTTGAGATTTTGATAAAGCCAACGGTAATCGGCTCGAGAGGAAAGATGGGGGGAGAGAAAACCCTTGTCTTCGTTTCCCAGATAAATTCGATTATCCCTTTAAAGAAAAAGGAGAGCCCTACTGTCACCATGATCACGGTCAGGATGGGTTCTCCAATAAGCCTGTCGAGGAAGATTCTTTCTACAAGAATACCGAGAATGATTCCAATGATGAGAGTACAAACGATCGATAGAACAAAGGGTATGCCTGCCTGATAAAATGTCAGGGTGACATAGGCTCCGATCAGGGTCAATTCACCCATGGCTAAGTTCAAGACGCCAGAGCATTTATAGATTAAGACCCACCCCAGAGCGACCAGGGCATAGACACCCCCGACCATGATGCCGTTGATCAAAGTCATCAAAAAAAGCTCCATGAAAACCTCCTATTCAAAAATCAATGCAAATTGCAAAATTAGCAATACAAAATTAGCAATGGATTTTAAAGCATTTTGACTATTTTCTCCTTTTTGCGGTAATGATGCTCTTCGCGACAATGGAGCAAAGTTGTTCACATTCATCAATTATAGGGTCAGTGTGTTGAGGAGAAAGCATTCGAGTACGATGAATTAATTTAAGCCAAAACCGAGCTTCTTTAAGTTCTTTTAGGACGATACTCATTTTATGAGCGAAGTCAGATCTGGATTCAGCGCCACAAGCTTCTTCATAATTCGACCCACCTGATGTTCCTGCTCTTATTAATTGACCTCCGATATGTCTTCCAGCAACTGTCTGTGGTAATGCATCAGTAATCTTGATAATATTTGCTGCAAAATCAAGTAATCGGTCTGATAATTGATTGGTTTTTTCATCCATTGCTAATTGCTAATTTTATAATATCCATTTTGCAATAGGCTTCTGATATTTGATTGCTAATTGCTAAATTTGCAATGAGTATTTTGCAATGGTGTTTTACTTTGGCACCTCCAACACCTTAAGATCTGTCTTGATATGAACCACTCTTCCATCCTCATAGGTGATATTGGTGTCCATATGGACACTACTGGTATCGGAATAAAGTCCGTTCACAATATCCTTATATCGCTCTTCGACAAAGGCTCTTCGCAATTTTCGGGTTCGGGTCAGTTCCTCATCATCTGCATCAAATTCTTTGTAGAGGTTAACAAACTTCTTAATTTTTGCCACGGGGGGCAAGTCCTTATTCATTTTTACAATCTCTTTTTTTACCAATTCATAAATCTCTGGCATCTGGGAAAGTTCTGGATAACTGGTATAAGCAAGGTTTCTATCCTCCGCCCATTTACCCACCACGCCATAATCAATGCAAACCACGCCTGTGATAAAGGGCTTGTTATCACCGATCGCCCAAACATCTCTAATATAGGGGCTGAATTTAAGCCGGGTTTCCAAATACTGAGGAGCAAATTTTGTCCCATCGTTTAAGGTCATCACATCTTTCGTTCGATCGAACACGACCAGATGGCCATCGGTATCGATGAAACCCGTATCTCCTGAATGAAGCCATCCATCTCGGAGTGTTTTTGTTGTTTCCTCTGCCATCTTATAATATCCTATGAAAACGGAAGGGCTTTTTGAAATGATCTCTCCCTCTGGAGTGATTTTGACCTCTGTCTCAGGGATGGGTGTGCCGACCGTGTCGAATTTGATATCGCCATCGCGATGCAGCACTGAAATGCCAGCAATCTCTGTCTGGCCATAGATCTGTTTCAGGTTCACTCCGATGGCATGAAAAAATCGGAAATGGTCTGGCCCCATGGCTGCCCCTCCGGTGTAGGTATCTCTTATCCTGGAAAGACCTAAATGATCTTTCAATTTTTTATGGACACCCATGTAGGCAAGGTTATCGAGGGCTTTCCAATACCAAGGAGTGGGCTTTTTCATAAACTTCAATTCGGCCACATGATAACCAATCTTCATTGCCAATTCATAGGCTGTTCTCTTGGACCAGGTGGCATCTAAATATTTGACCTGAACATTTCGTACCATCTGCTCATAGATGCGAGGAGGAGCAAACATGACATGGGGGCCAATTTCACGAATATTCTCCTGGGCGGTCTCAGGTTCTTCTGGGAAATTGACTGTAAATCCAGCCTGAATTCCACAGGAGATCGACATCATCTGCTCTCCAATCCAGGCAAAGGGAAGGTAGGAGACAAAGTCGTCTGTTTCAAAATAGGGGTCCACTCGCATCAAATTCAGACCCATGGTGAGCATATTATAATGGGTGAGGAGGGCGCCTTTCGGAAGGGCCGTCGTTCCCGAGGTATAAAAAAGGAGGCAGACCTCGTCTCCCTTTCCTTTCATGACCAAATCCTCAAAGAGACCGGGCTCTTTTTTATCTATTTCTTCTCCAATCTTCATCACCTCTTTGATGCTGATGAGAATTGGGTCATCATAGTCTCTCATCCCTTTGGGGTCATCCCAGATCATTTTCTTGAGCTTAGGACATTTGTCTTTAATCATGAGGCATTTATCAACCTCTTCCTGGCCTTCACCCAACATCAATTTGGCATCGGCATGGTCGATGATATATTTCACCTCGTCGATGAGAGAATCCTGGAATAACCATACTCCCACCCCTCCCACACACATGGCGGCCATCTCGGCCCAGAGGGCTTCGGGACGGTTATCCCCAATCATGGCGACTTTATCCTCTCTCTCCAACCCAAGAGAAACCATTCCCAGGGCAATGCGCTTCACATTTTCATAATATTGTTTCCAAGTAATGGGGATCCAGATTCCAAACTCCTTTTCACGCATGGCCACTTTTTTGTCCCAATATTTTTTAGCGGCTTGCAGAAAGAGTTTGGGGATCGTCAAATCCTTCGTAATCTCAATTTCTTTCCAGCTACCGGCGTGTGACATAGAGATCCTCCACCTCACCCAGATAGGCCTTGATCACATTGGGATTCTTCTGAATCTCAGTAGGGGTTCCTTCTGCAATCTTCTCACCGAAGTTCAGAGCCATGACCCGATGTGAGATATCCATTACCACACCCATGTCATGTTCGACCAGAACACAGGTGGTCTGCCACCTTTCCTCTTCGTTAATATCCAAAATAAATCGAGCCATATCCTCTACTTCTTCTAAATTCAAACCTGCAAGGGGTTCATCCAAAAGGATAACCTTCGGGTTAAGGGCCAATGCCCTTGCTAATTCGACTCGCTTTTGAAGCCCATAGGGAAGCATCCCCACAACCTTATCTCGGATATGTTCTATTTCCAGGAGATCGATAATCTCCTTTTCAATAAAATCCCTGTGTTCGATTTCCTCCCGGGCTGTTTTCCCGAGATAAATGGAACCACTGATCAATCCTGATTTGAGATGAATATGGCGACCGAGCCGGATATTATCGAGCACCGATGTGCCTTTAAAGAGTTCGATCTTCTGAAATGTCCGTGAGATTCCTATTTCTGCTCTATGGTGAGGTTTTAACTTGGAGATTTCTTTCCCTTCAAAATAGATCTGCCCTCTTTGAGGATGGTAAAGACCATTAATGCAGTTGAGGAGAACCGTTTTCCCAGCGCCATTGGGTCCGATGATGGAAAAGATCTCACCTTTTTTGACCTCTAAACTGATATCCATCAGGGCCTGGACACCCCCGAAAGCCATATAAATGTTTTTGACTTGAAGTTGAACCTCATCGGTGACTGCCATTTTTACAATCTCCTTTGATACGATCCAAAAAAACTGTGCATACAAAGAACAACGTTCAGAAAGGTTTGTTTCGTTTCACAGGGGGACAATAACCCCTTTCCCCAATTTTTAGTTTTTGACATTAATCAGGAATGAATTAAATCAGGATGAAAAAACCCACCCAAAATATGACTAAATTGATTAACAAAACCTTATTTCTTTGTCAAGTAAAAATCTGCCTAAATAATGTGAAAAAATTAATAAACTCCCATAGTTCTTTTTTCCCAAAAATCTGTAAAATGGGAGCTAATAACTTTATATTCATATTCACAAACCTTGCTATCAAGGGGAAAAAAGAAAAGATCAAGCAGGGAAGGAAAGATTTTTCCTTTTATATTTCTCCTATCCTAACCACCGTTTCCGACGTTTATAATGCTTCACATCACGATAACTCCGCTTCTGGCCCATTCCGGTAAATCCGAGATAGAATTCTTTGACATCTTCATTATTTTTCAATTTTTCCGCCGGGCCATCTAATACAATCCTACCATTTTCGATCACATAACCGTATTCTGCTAATTCCAAGGCGATATGGGCATTCTGCTCGACCAAAAGAATGGAGACCCTTCCTTCCACATGGATCCTCTTAGCAATATCAGCGATTTCCCTGACCAGTAAAGGAGACAAGCCCATGGAAGGTTCATCGAGGAGCATGATTTTAGGATGACCCATCAGGCAGCGACCCATGGCAATCATCTGCTGCTCTCCTCCAGAGCAATAACCTGCCGTGTTATCTTTAATCCCTACAAGCCTCGGGAAATAACCATAAACCATTTCCAGGTCCTTTTTGAACCGTGTTCCATTTTTTGGGATGATGAGTCCCCCTGCTCGGAGATTTTCCTCAACGGTGAGATGCTCTGCTAAACGCCTTCCTTCCATAACTTGAAGAATTCCCATCCTGGCAATGTCTTCAGGATAAAATTTATGGATGGGTTTTCCTTCATAATAAACCCCCCCATCCGTAACCTCGCCTTCCTCGGTTCGGAGTAATCCGGAGATAGCCTTCAGGATCGTCGTCTTGCCGGCGCCGTTGGCTCCTAAGATGCAAGCAAACCCACCTGTTTCAAGTTGAATGTTGACTCCCTTCAACACTAATATGGTATTGAGGTATTTGACCTCAACATTTTTCAATTCCAACATGGAAATTTATCTCCTTAGCCCTCACCCTCCCCTCTCCCTATCGGAGACTGTGTCATAATGTCATTCTGAGGCGATAGCCGAAGAATCTCTGTTTTCTAACTTATTGACTCTATGAGATTCTTCACGGAGTTTACCCTGAGCCAAAAAGTGAGACCCTTCGCTTCGCTCAGGGTGACACATGGCGAAGGGTTCAGAATGACAATCGCTGCATTTCTCCCCATTACGACACAGTCTCTCGGGGGAGAGGGTAGAGAAGAGGGGAATCGTTATTTCACAACCTCGTAATGAATGTTGATCTTCTCGTCTTTGAATAAACCTTGTTTGATCATATCATCAGGAACAAGACGAGGCACCTTATACCATGGAGAAAGGGCAACCAATTTACCACCCTTAATGCCAATGAGTCGGTCATGGTTCGCCAGACGCCGATCATCTTTGCCTGAGGGTGCACTTTGGAATTTAACTGTTGTATCATGGGCGGTATAACCTGCCAAGGTCTGCATGCCAAGTTCTTTCACGTCCTTTCCGGTGATCTTTGAACAGGCTGTTGCCAAATCGACCTTATCCCTCTTCATAATTCCTAATAAAGCCCGTCGTACGCTTTCCAGCATATTTGCTTTCATACGGACTCCACGCATATATTGAATATTGGGCATTGCTGGATCTTTGCGATATTTGTCGTTAAGCATCTTGGCAAATTTAACGCCAGGTTCATTCGGATCAGCGGCAGGAACAAAGACAGGTTGGGGGCACATATACCCTTCTGCCGACCCAGGACCCACGATATCCAAAAGTTGATCTGCAGGTGCCCAGAGATTTGCCATATGGACCATCTTTCCTGACAGACCCAGCTTATGGATACCTTTCATGATAACGGCTGGGGTTTGCACGATGGAATTTGACCAGATAATATCAATTCCGTGCTTCTCAAAATCGGAAAGGAATCCCATGATCTCCGGATCGGTTGGCATCATAGTACAGAATCGTTCCAAAATGACCTCGTACTTTCCGCTTTTTACTCCATGTCTTTTGGTGGGTTCATTCGCGCCACGGCCATAGGCGGTATCCCAGGTTAAATGGGCTACTTTGGCCTTTATGCCTTTGCCTTTCTTCGGCCAGAGGTTATCGATATAATATTCAATGGCCCCTGCTGCCGACTCCCCATAACTCCAGCAGTCCATATAATTCCATGCGGGAGGATAAAGTTGAGGATCACTAAAACCGATCCCGTAGCATACGATGCCGTCCCTCTCGAGAATGGGTTTCATCATCTCCTGGTTGGGAGAGGACCACATCTCAATGATGGTGGGTTTTGGCTTCCCCATCCTGAACCTCTTGTAGGCTGACATGAACCGGGCATCGACATTGCCAAATTCAGCCCACGTGTATTTGACTTCTACATCGCCCTTTCCATCGCCATCCACATCGAGTCCTCCTCGTTCAGCAATCCACGCCAAATAGTCTTTACCTCCCTTCTCTGAAGGGATGGCAATGGGAGCATAGGCCCCCGTGAGGTCAATGATATTGTGGATCGTGATAGATGGTTTCCCAGCGGTTAAACCCTCCGTAGGGGCTAAAAGAGAAATGAGCATTGCGAAGGCTCCCAACAAACATAAAAGTTTACTTTTCTGTTTCATTTTTCTCCCTCCTTGTTTGGTATGATATTCTCCTCTAAACCTCTATTCTCACCATCCTTAATAAGGGAAAGGATGCAGACGGTAGGACCTCTTTACCATTTCCCAACGATGGGCAATTCCTCTCGGTTCAAGCACTAAGAAGACAATAATAATCAAAGAATAGATGACTAATGAGAAGGCTGCCGAGGCATAAAAGGCAGCGCCTCCTAAAAAAATTTCAGCTAAAGGGGTGACCAGGGTGCTGAACTCATCCATGATTTTCCAAACGGTTGCTCCTGCAATGGCGCCAAAGATGCTGCCAAAGCCCCCGACAACGAGGAATCCCAGATACCAGATGGAGTCATCCAGGCCAAACCATTCGATATTGACATATTCATAGTAAGCCCCTCCCAGGGCCCCTGAAATTCCTGCAAAAAAGCAACCGATGCCGAATGCCATGATCTTGGTATAGGCGATATTAATCCCCATGACCTCTGCGGCAATATCATTATCTCGAACAGCAACGAAAGATCGGCCCAGTTTACTCCTGGCTAAATTCGTCGCCAGGTAGGTCATAATAATTGTGATCGTCAATACTAAGAGGTAATAATTTCGGTCGCTCTTAAAATCGATTCCGAAAAAGGCATCAGGTCTTTTCATCCACATCCCATCCGTCCCATTGGTGACAGAACGCCAATTGCTGATTACGTAGACAATCACAAAATGGGCGGCCAAGGTTGCAAAGGCAAGGTATAATCCTTTCATCCTTAGAGCGGGGACACCAAACATCATCCCGATGAACATGGGGACCAACCCAGCTAATGGCAGACAGATCCAGAAGTTGAGTCCAAAATGTCTCTGGAGAATTCCAACCGTGTACATCCCGACACCCATAAAAGCGGCATGTCCAATGGAGATCTGACCACAGTAGCCTGTGATGATCTGTAAGCCCAGCATACCAATGATAAAGGCACAAATTAAGGTGAGGATGGAGATCCCGTAATCGCCTGCCAGGAAGGGCAGCAGATACATACCGATGATCAGGAGCGCCAATAATATTTTACGTAATGGAGTCCTGTAAATTTCTTTGGCCTGGAAGTAATTCCTGTCAAACGTGCCGCAGGGTCTATTGATGTTGATACTCATAAGCTATAACCTCTCTATTCTGACTAAACCAAAAAGACCATAGGGTTTTATAAAAAGGATCAGTAGCAAGAAGACGAAGGGGATCATCATCGTGGTTTCGCCGGGTAGAAGGGGTGCGATATAAGTGATCGTCAACATCTGAAGGATGCCTATGGCAAGACCAGCGATAATTGCGCCTGCAAAGGATTCTAATCCTCCAAAGAGCACAGCGGCAATAGTAATCAAACCGTTCGCATCGAGAGCCAATCCGACGCCCTGGATGTTTCCCAGCAGCATTCCTGCTACCACGGCTATGATACAGGAGATGATCCAACTATATTGAAAGATCCGCTTGACATTGATGCCTAAGTTTTGGGCTACCACATGGTCTTCATGGACAACCCTCATCCCCAGACCGGTTCTTGTTTTTTCGTAAAATAACATCAGCGCCGCGATAAGAACTGCACAGAGGATGAACCCATAAACCTGAATCTTGGGAAGGTGTAGAAATCCAACCTTCCAAGCCCCTACTGGCAAGAAGGATTCTCCAAAGCCTTGAATATCTCCTTTTCCCATTAAGATTCCTATCCCTCGCAGAAAAAGCATGAGACATAAAGTGACGACGATAGGAGCCAGGATGGGCTGCCCCACCAGGGGACGCATGAATGCCCTTTCGATAAACATTCCCAAAATCGCCCCTCCCGCGCAGGTGATAATAAATCCCAACCATATCGGTAGATGCCAGGCGATTAAGCAGTACCACATGATATAGGCGCCAATGATGAGAACGGCTGCCTGGGAAAATGGGAATACGCGGGTGGATTTATAGATGACCACATAACTGACGGCCAATAAGGCATAAATCCCTCCGCTGCAAAGGCCTAAAACAATCGACTTAATGGTTTCTTCCATTTTTACCCCGTTAGAAAGCCCCGCTGCTCGCAGCGGGGATGATGCCTGTTCATTTTTCAGCGAACACAGGGCTTAATGCCTCGTGTGAGCCTTCCCGTTAGAAGATAGAAGACTTTCTAACGGGGTTTATCCGGCTCCTAAATAAGCGGCAATGACCTTAGGGTTACCCTTGATCTCTTCAGGGACGCCTTCAGCAATCTTATTGCCGAAGTCGAGGACGACAATCCGATCTGCAATGTCCATAACCACACCCATATCATGCTCGATCAATACAATCGGGATCTTCAAAAATTCATTGATATCAATGATAAACCGAGCCATGTCCTCTTTTTCATCCAGATTCATCCCTGCCATCGGCTCGTCGAGGAGGAGAATCCTTGGCTCCAAAGCCAAGGCCCGCCCCAATTCGACTCGTTTTCTTAACCCATAGGCCAGCATGCCTACCACCGATCCCCTGACGTGTTCCAACTCTAAAAAATCGATGATGTCCTCTGCGATGGCGCGCTGAAAGGCTTCTTCTTTGTTTGCCCAGGGGAAATAAATCATTCCGGTAACGAAATTGTATCCAATATGGGGATGCCTTCCAGCAATGATGTTGTCGGTCACCGATAAACCGGTATACAAAGCAATATTCTGAAACGTACGGCATAGACCGAGTTCAGCAATTTTGTGGGAGGAGAGATGGGTGATTTTTTTCTCTTCCATATAGACGTCACCCTGCTGGGCACGGTAGAAACCGCTTATTACATTGAGAAGGCATGTTTTTCCCGCACCATTGGGTCCGATGATGGCCAAGATCTCACCCTCTTTGACTTCCACCATTACATTGTTGAGGGCTTGAAGCTTGCCAAAGGCGATGCTGATGTTCTCGGCCCGAAGCAAAACTTTTCTTTCTTTAACATTGGGATTGGTCAAAGGCCGTTTCTTCTCAATACATTCCCGGAGCAGCATCAACCCATAGCTATATCTCTGTTCCCGTTTTTTTGTGATGTCCCCAGTAATCTCTGTCATATCTCCTCACCCTTGGATCGTCTCAATATAGATCGGAAGCCTCATGACCGACTTTCTGCCATCTCGATAGGTAATCGTCGTTTCAATATCTACCTGGTTATCTCCTCGATACATTGCATCCACAATATTCTCATAACGCTTCTCCACAAAGTCTCGCCTCAATTTGCGGGTTCGGGTCAGCTCCGCCTCATCCGGGTCGAAATCCTTATGGAGGACAATGAACCTTTTCACGCGAGTCGTCTCAGGCAAGGTCGTGTTGATCCGTTGGAGAATTCCAGATAGAAGTTTCCTGACATCAGGTTTTTGTGAGAGGTCCGGATGAGAGGTATAGGCGATATGGTTTCGTTCAGCCCACCTCCCGGTATTCTCAAAATCCATATTGAGGAGCGCCGTAACGAAATGTTTATCATTTCCGATCACCATCGCATCTTTAATAAAGGGGCTGAACTTTAATCGGCCCTCAATATACGTCGGGGAAAACTTTTCACCGGTCTTCGTGGTCTGCATGTCTCTCACTCTGTCGATGATATAAAGCTCCCCTTCCTCGTCCATATATCCACCATCGCCGGTGAAGAAATAGCCCTCTTTAAAACTTTTAGTAGTCTCTTCAGGCCGCTTATAATATCCCTGAACTACCCCCACACCGCCGAGCAGTATTTCTCCATCTTCGGTGATCCTCACCTCCACCCCGGGGAAAGGTTGTCCTGATCCTTCGGAACGATAATAATCCTTTTCGAGTTGGAGGACATCGAGGCCAGAGACCTCGGTGGAACCATATCCTTGCGCAATCGGAACCCCGATTGCCCGAAGAAGTCGGAAATTATCTGGACTCAGAGCCGCTCCAGCCGTAATCGGGGTTCTGGTCCTCGTCATACCGATTTTGTCCTGCAAATGTCTGAACACGGTCCAATACCCAAAGAAAAAGAGGAAACGCCAAAGCCAACTTACTTTTTTCCGTTCTTCCTGGCCTTGAGCAATCTTATAGCCCACGGGGAGAAACAGGTTGTAGAGGGACCTTTTCCAAAAGGAAGAGTCAATCATTTTGGCCTGGATTTCAGAACAGGTCATCTCCCACTGTCTTGCTCCGAGGAGGATGACTCCGGGGGCTATTTCGCGAAGATCGGAACGAACGGTTTCTGCCTTTTCAATAAAATTGACGACAATCCCTTTTGCTAAATTTGGCGCCACGGTAAAGATTTGTTCCCCGATCCAAGCCGGTGGCAAGAAGGAGAGGTTTTCATCTTTCTCATTCCATGGTAAAGACGCATCCCAGCCATTGAACAAACTCAGAAGATTCCTGTAGGTGACAGTGGATCCCTTTGGTAGGCCCGTCGTACCTGAAGTATAAAGGAGGACCGCCACATCATCCATTTTCGTTTTATCGATCCATTCCTCAAAAAAGTTGGGATGAGCTTTCTCATAAGCTTTTCCTAACTCCATCATATCATCAAAGCCGATGAGCCAAGGGTCATCATAATTCCACATCCCCTTTGCGATCCAGTAGATAATCTTTTCCACTTTAGGGATCTGTTCTTTGATGGAGAGGATTTTATCCACCTGTTCTTGATCATCAACCACGACAATTTTTGCATCAGAATGGTCAATAATAAATTGAAGTTCGGAAGGAATGGAGTCGGTATATAAACCTACGGAAGCTCCTCCAAGACATTGGGCGGCAGTCTGTCCCCAGAACCATTCGGGAGCGTTCTCGCCACAAATCGCAATCTTATCGCCCGGCCCAAAACCGATACTGGCCAAACCTCCTGCAAGCCATTTGGTTCGGTCATAGAAGTCCTTCCAGGTGAGTTCTCTCCAGTATCCATAATCTTTATACCGGTAGGCGACCTTCGTATCTCCCCATTTTTGATAATTCCGTTTTAATAGTTTAGGGAAGGTATCCTCTTCCGGAGAGGGATGGAACTTATCCCATGTTTCTTGTGTGATTGATTTAGCCACTCTTCTCTCTCCTCGCTCTTCTATAATTTTGGAATGGCGAATTCAGTCTTGAATTGTTGGCGAATAATTCCTAAATTAGAGGCATCTGGGAGCGAAGTCGTGATGTTGCCATCGATGTAGAATTTCCTTTTATCTCCCCCTAAATCTATCCAAAGTTCTTCCATCTTTTGGAATACTCCTTTCATCCCTCCTGCCCCACCCACGCCTCGGAGTAGGTAAGAGGCTCGAACTCCACCGTAGAGAAAAGGTTCTGTAGAAGACCACATGATCTCACCGCCGGCAGGAACTAAATAAGGCGGCATAGAGACCGCTTGCACGATGGTCTTATCCCGAGTCCTATCATCAACCTTTGCCTCGAAATAGAGATCGTCTATTTTTGCGGCAACGTTGTTTGGATTAGAAAGTTTGAAGTTGACCCTGAAGACAAGAATATCAGTGGCCTGAAAAGGCGGCTTAGCCGCTATTGCATTGAGCCTCTCTACGGTGTCGACCGTAACCTTAACAGGTAGAATTTGAGAGGGAACGGGTTTAATCATCGCTTTCTCCCCAGCACATCCAAAAATGCCCAATCCTAAAACCACCACCATCAATAAAATTAATCCTTTTTTATCCATAGCACCCTCCTTCATTTTGTTTGCAATCATGCAAACAGAAGCGACTCAACATGTCTATCTTGAGTCATTTACCCACCCGAGAAAACACATCTTCCTTGTAAGCCTCGCACAAGGCACATCCCTGGGGTCCATGGCATGAGAACCCACCAGGATTTTCTTTGGTGACGACCTGATGCCTGTAGTAATAACCGCAATTGGCCCTTCCATCTTTGTAAACCATAATAGGAACCCACTTTTTCACCGTGTCACAAAACAATGTTGTCGCCGTTAGTTTCCAATCCATAAATCCGTCACCTTTTTGGGTATTGGTATTGTATTGACGATTTTGGAGAAGATGATCGAGAGGAATGGATGAAGAGACAAAAAATCCTCTACGTTCAATCGGATTAAATCTTGCGTGGTGATGAAGCCCCCCTTGTCTCAGCCGTTATAATTTTTATGACAAAAATAAGGAAAGAATCCTTCAGATGAGAAAAACAACGCCCCAAGTCTCAAACCTAATTAGCAAAACTATATTTTTTTGTCAAGAAAAAAATA
>PEUO01000252.1:308-15046 GCA_002780715.1 Deltaproteobacteria bacterium CG03_land_8_20_14_0_80_45_14 | reverse complement strand
TAATAGAGAAGAATTATGGTCAGTGGAAATATCATGAGATTTTAAAGCCAGGAGTGCTCCGCCATGTCTCTGAAACTGGAGACGAGGTGTTCACGGTAAGAGCAGGGTCTCCTCGCCTGGTCAGTATCGATTTCATACGGGACCTCTGTGATATTGCCGATAAATATTGTGATGGGCACCTCCGGTTTACCAGTCGTTATAACATTGAATTCATAACTCCCAATAAGAAGAATGTGAACCCCATCATCGAAGAAACCAGAAAAATAGGTCTCCCAGTCGGGGGGACAGGGAATGGCATTTCCAACATCGTTCATACCCAGGGTTGGATCCACTGTCACAGTGCTGCTACGGATGCATCAGGCATTGTGAAGGCCTTGATGGATGAACTCCATAACTATTTTACTACGATGAAACTCCCGGGCAAATTGAGGGTTTCATTGGCCTGCTGCATCAACATGTGTGGCGCTGTCCACTGCTCGGATTTAGCGATTGTCGGAGTTCATACCAAAGTGCCAAAAATTGATCATGAAAAGGTGGGGGCCATTTGTGAAATTCCAACAACCATCTCCTCTTGTCCGACAGGGGCTGTTCGGCGCCATCCTGACAAAGAAGTTAAGAGTGTGGTCATCAGAGAAGACCTCTGTATGTACTGCGGAAACTGTTTTACGGTCTGCCCAGCTATGCCTCTTGCCGATGCGGAAGGGGACGGTGTGGCCATCTATGCCGGAGGGAAAGTGTCCAATGCGAGAAAGCCTCCCATGTTTTCCCGTTTGATCGTTCCCTATCTTCCCAATCATCCGCCTCGATGGCCTGAAGTGGTGGGCATCATCAAGAAGATCGTCGAGGTCTATGCTAAAAAGGCCCGCAAATACGAGAGAATGGGAGAATGGATCGAAAGGATAGGTTGGGAACAGTTCTTCCAATTGACTGAAATACCTTTTACCGAACAACACATCGATGATTATACCCATGCGAGGGAAACGTTTAGAACAACAACTCAATTCAAATGGTAGTTTTTTTATATCCCTCTCCCTTGTGGAGGTTTTTTAGAGGTAACGTAAGATGAGCGAAGATCTGAAGGAAGCCATATTGAAATATTTAGGGACGGTCAGTCAAGCGAAGAACAGGGACGTCGCAAGAGCCGTCGGAATAGAAAAAGCCTTGGTAGACAAGGCCATTGCGGAACTGGCGAAAGAAGGAAAGATTGAATACCGGAGCTTTGGCGGCATCACCTATATCGCTCTCCCCGGTAAACATGAGACTTGATAAACATGGCAAGAGGTGATCATTTAGTCCACGGTGATCGAACCTTCGGCTGCCTTCTCATCTCCTCGACCCAGGGTCACTCGGGTAAAACCATTGTTGCGGTCGGCTTATGCAAATTGCTGACCCAACGGGGTCTTTTGATCCAACCCTTTAAGAAAGGTCCCGACTACATCGATCCGTCATGGCTCACGATTGCGGCAGGAAGAAGCTGCCGTAATCTGGATCTTTTCTTAGTCCCCAAAGAAAAATTAATTCAAACTTTTGAGCAGGCCTGTGAGAAGGCCGATCTGGCTATTGTTGAAGGGGCGATGGGACTTTATGATGGTTTGGATGCTCAAGGAACCACAGCGGAGATAGCTCGTCTGTTGAAAATTCCAGTTGTCCTGTTGGTGAATACAAGTAGAATGACCAGTAGCATCGCAGCGATGGTGATGGGATATCAGCATTTTCAACCCGAAACAAATATTGCCGGTGTCCTCCTCAATTATGTTTCAGGGAGCCGGCACGAAAGCAAGCTGAGAAATGCGGTAGAGAAGTACTGCAAGATTCCTGTAGTGGGAAGTATTCCGAGAGACGCAAACCTTTACATCGCGGAACGCCATCTTGGCCTCATTCCATCCCGGGAATCTAATGATGCAGACCAATCGGTGAAACGTTTAGGGGAAAAACTTAAGTCTTATTTTGATGTGGAGCAAATCCTGAGTATTTCTAAGCGATTCAGAATGCCTTCCCCCTCACCGATCCCTGTAAAGGAGAAGGAACGCAAAGAAGGGACCCAAGTAAAGATTGGAGTGATTTTCGACCAGGTTTTCAATTTCTACTATCCGGAAAATTTTGAGGGGTTAAGACAATGGGGCGCTGACCTTGTCTTCATCAATTCTCTTCAAGACCGATTGCCTCAGATCGACGGTCTCTATGTCGGAGGAGGATTCCCCGAGTTTTTTTTGGAGAAACTGGAGAAGAATAAAGAATTACGGCAGGATCTTTGGAAGGCGATCGATCAAGGCCTTCCCGTCTATGCGGAATGTGCGGGTCTCATGTATTTATCCCAGAAGATCCACTGGCAAGGTCGATCTTATGAAATGGTTGGAGCCATTCCCGCTGAAGTTCAAGTCTCTGAAAAGCCCGAAGGCCATGGCTATGTGATGGCTGAAGTCATGAATGAAAATCCCCTTTTCCCAATAGGGTTGACCATCCGAGGCCATGAATTTCATCATTCCAAAGTATCGATCAAGAAGGGGGTTAAGTTTGCTTATCAAGTAAGACGAGGGCATGGGATTGACGGTCAAAAGGATGGTGTTTTATATAAAAATATATTTGCTGCTTATACACACTTACATGCCTTGGGGACACCTTCCTGGGCAGAGGCTTTCGTTTCGCTCGCAGCAAAGGAAGGGAAGTTTAGGAGGTGAATATGACTGAAGAACATGTGGAGGTAAAATGTCCGGTATGTGGTAGGGAAATGGAGATAAGCAAGGTAGGGGTCCTTTATGGCGCCGTGGCCGCTAAACCAAGGGCTACCAGTACCCATGGGGACAAGACGTACTATTTTTGCTGCAAAGCCTGCAAGAAACAGTTTGATGAATCACCCGAAAAATTTATCAAAGGTTAGGAGGAGAAAAGATGGCAAAGGCAAACCTTGGTGGGATGGATATTGAGATTGATGAGGATGGTTTTATCCAGGAGCCGGGGAAGTGGAATAAGGCCGTAGCTGAAGACATAGCTAAAACCGAGAATGCTTCGCCCATGACTGAAGAGCATTGGAAGCTTGTCAATTACCTCAGGGATTACTACCTGAAATTTGAGATCGCTCCCCCCGTAAGGATGCTGTGCAAACAAACCGGTTTTGATCTTAAATATATTTACAAATTGTTTCCCGGCGGTCCAGCTAAGGGAGCCTGTAAAGTGGCAGGGTTACCCAAGCCGACGGGGTGTGTTTAGCCAAATCCCCCCACCCCTAACTAACTGTAGGGCAAGCCTTTAGGCTTGCTTAATTCTGCCTGCCACCAGGCAGGTATGCAGGGCTAAAGCCCTGCCTTACGTAATTCTGATTCTCCCATTGCGAAGGGAAAAGGAACATAAATAGGCGCTATGATCCTCTTTATCTTTTATGGGAGCATTCTTTTTTTTATTATTGCCGCGGCGCTCCGTGTCAGAAGGTGCGTCAGCGCCCCCATTCATTTACACTGGGAACTTTACAAAGGGAGTTCAGTCTATGAATTAACAGAGTGGTGGGGAAAAACTCACAACACCTTTGGCGAAAAGCTCTGGTCCATGATTCTGGACCTTCTTTTTTTAAGAGAGTTTTACCATCGAAATAGGAATTTCTGGTACTTCCTCTACCCATTTCACATTGGTATTTATTCACTCGTTCTATGGCATGCCTGGTTTCTGTTTGGCGCCAAGGTAATAAGTATTGAATTTTTATCTATTTGGGGACGATTATGGGGACACGTTGCTACCGGCCTAACCTTTTTTGGAATTGTCGGAATTTTTATAAAAAGGGTTAAGGATGAAGATTTGAAAATTTATTATCCTCCTATACATTATTTAAAATGGCCTTTTTTAGCGGTCATTCTTTTAGAAGCATTTTATTCGGTTCAATTTTATTTTGGTGATATTTTTGAAGATCTTCTACTTGAGTTTCATCCTAATGTGGCCACTAAAGCTCATTTACTGTTTGCTTCGGTGTTGCTCATTTACCTCCCATTTAGCCATATCATGCAACTTTTTTTTAGATACTATCATTACCTTCGATGGGATGATGTCCCAAACGTAAGGGGAAGCGAGATCGAAAGGAGAATCAAGGAGCATCTGGAGCGGCCTGTGACCTGGTCCGCTCCCCACATCCAGTCCGGAAAGCGATGGAGAGAGGTTGCCTCAAAATTGGAATGCCCTATAACAGAAGGTAAATAAATTTTACCCCATCTCTCTTAAGAGGCTGTGTCTTAAAGGGGAGAACAGACAAAAATGTCATGCTGAACTTGTTTCAGCATCTCATTGAATCAAATAGCTACGAGACCCTGAAATAAATTCAGGGTGACAAAACAATAATTACAACACAGCCTCCGACGGGAGAGTGTGGGAGTTATTTTCGAAACAATGGCGACCGAAAGAAAGAAAATTCGATTAAAGGATATCAGCATCCGCACGGATGAGCCCCTCATTACAGTGACGGCGGATGACTTGATGCCCCTTCCTCCCCCTCTGGACCAACAGGGGAAGAAAGCTCCTTATTCACCTCTCTCTGAAAATCAGAAGAAGAGTTTCGAATGCTCCCTCGACGGCGTTTCAGCGCTTGCTCTTCCAAAGCCGAAGAATAAAGAAGAAGAGGAGAAATTGGTTGCCCGTTTTCTTAGCGGCCTTAGGAAATTGCTTTCCCAGAACGACAATTGGCCTTTCTGGCAGCCTTTGATTCAATCCCTTGAAAGCTGTGTTCGGTGCCAGACCTGCAGCGATGCCTGCCCTGTCTATGTTTCCAGCGGAAATCAAGAAATTTATCGCCCCACCTACAAATCAGAGATCCTCCGGAGGATTATTAACAAATATATCAAGAAACGAGGAAAAATCATTACCAAATTGACGGGAGACGACATCAAGCTGAACTGGCCGACCGTGGCCCGATTGGCTGAATTGGCCTATCGCTGTACCCTTTGCCGGCGATGCGCCCAACGTTGTCCCCTTGGAAGTGATAATGGTTTGATCGGTAGAGAGCTTAGAAAACTATTCAGCCAAGAGATGGGGATTGCTCCAAAGGAACTCCATGATTCAGGCACGGTTCAGCAGTTGAAAGTGGGAGCGAGCACGGGGATTTCGTCTGCGGCTTTCCAGGGTATGGTCGAATTTATGGAGGATGAGATCGAGGAGAAATGGGGCAAGAGGATCAAGATTCCAGTAGACAAGGAAGGCGCGGATATTCTGCTCATCCATAACTCCGGGGAGTTCATGTCCTGGATTGAAAACCCTGTGGCCTTTGCCATCATCTTTGAGGCGGCCGGTCTCAGTTGGACCCTGTCGAGTGAGATCTATGGATATGAGGCCACGAATTACGGGACATGGTACGACGATGTCCAATTTGCCAGGATCGCCCTTAAACAGGTGGAAGTTGCGCGAAAATTGAAGGTCAAGAAGATGGTGATGGGAGAATGCGGTCATGCTCACAAGGGTCTCATCGTGATTGCTGACCGGATATTGATGGATGAAATGAATTTTCCCAGGGAGAGTTTTCTTCCCCTTCTGGAGGAACTGGTCTGTGGCGGTAAGTTGAGGCTCGACCCTCAAAAGAACAATTTTCCCGTCACCCTCCATGACCCCTGCAATGTCGTGCGATTGATGGGAATCGTGGAGCCTCAAAGACGTATCTTGAGAAAGATCTGTCCCCAATTCAGAGAGATGGAACCCCATGGGGTTGAAAACTATTGTTGTGGCGGGGGAAGCGGATTTGCGATCATGAACTCCATGAACTTTAAGGAATGGAGGGAGAACATCTCCAGCCGGATGAAACTGAAGCAGATCCTTGAAACCTTCAACGATGTTCTGGATTCGGGAATTAGAAAATATGTATGTGCGCCCTGTTCCAATTGTAAAGGCGCCATTCGAGATATTCTTAGCAGTAATGATTTGTGGGAAAAAAATAGCATCTACTACGGGGGCCTGGTGGAACTGGTGGCGAATGCCATGGTTGATATGAAAAGGCCCTACATCGATTGGGAATGGCATTGATCGATTTTTAATGGGGAGGAAGAGATTTTGAATGAACCAAAAAAGAAAGTATTGATCTTGGGGTCGGAGGGCATCGGTCGTGGAGATGAGACCCTCGGTTTTGAGATTCTGGTCAACCTTTTAGAGACCCTTTCAAAAAGGGACGATGGACCTGCTGCCATCATCTGTTGGAACACGGCAGTTAAACTAATGGCTGAAGGGTCTCCCTTGCTGGTCCATTTGAAACGCCTTGAAGAAAAGGGCATAAATATTTTAGCAGGACAACTATGCGTAAGAGAATTAGAGTTGATGAATAAGATCGCTGTAGGAAGATTGGCCACGATGGATGAAATTTTAGATCTCATTTTACATCATGAGGTCTTAGCCCTTTAATCAAATGCTGATGATACAAGATTTATTAAAAAAAAATAAAGCGGCCATTTTAGAAAGATGGTTCCATCTTATCTTGGAAACCTATCCTGCCAATACCGCAGCCATGATGAGAAAAGATAAGAATCAGTTTACGAATCCGGTGGGCACTACTCTCTCCCGAGAGATAGAAGTTCTCTTTAAAAACCTTTGTGAAGGCAGCCAGAATGAAAAGTGCCAGTCCTCTTTGGATTCGATTCTTAAAATTAGATCGGTTCAAGATTTTTCTCCTTCAAAAGCGGTGGGATTTATCTTCCTGTTGAAGAGAGCCATTGGAGAGACGCTGAAGAATGAAATGTGTAAAGGGGCGGTCATGGACGAATGGCTGGAATTTCAATCTAAAATCGACGACTTAGCTCTCCAGGCCTTTGATATCTACATGGATTGCCGAGAGAAGATTTGTGAGATCCGGGTTAACCAGGCAAAGACTGAGAAAGAGATGGCCTTTCGGATGATGGAAAGAATGACCACTTCGAAAGAAAAAAAACAGAAGGGCGAGGATTAAATTCATAATCCCCCCTCCCCCCCTTTAGTCTCCGGCCCAGAGCGGTCTCTGACCCGGAGGGAAAAGGGGGGAATTCCCCTCTTTGGCCGCCGGCCTATAGGGCCTCTGGCCCGGAGGGCAAAGAGGGGTTAGGGGAGATTTTCAGAAGATGTCTTCTCAATTATGGACTCATTAGTATCAAAATTTGAAAATTCCAAATTTTAGTTTGTTTTGTTTATGTCATGCCTATTTTGAAAATTTGTGCTTGCCCTGAACCATATTAGGTTCGGGGCTTGTTTAGAATTGATCCCTGCGGAATGCTTCGCCCGGATTTCGCCTGCCTTGGCCGAAGCGGCTACGCGCAGGCAGGTGCTTCGAATTTAAAAAGGGTTTATAAGATATGGGCCTCTGGTACGCCATTTCAGGGATTCTTTTACTTATCTTTTTTGTCGTTATCGGCATAGAAGGAATAGGTCTATATTCTCTCTTCGCCATTTTCATTCCTTATGCGGCCATTCTCCTCTTCGTTGTCGGCTTCATCTACCGTGTCTTGAAATGGGCAAGTTCTCCAGTGCCCTTCCACATCCCTACGGTCTCAGGACAACAGAAATCGCTCCCCTGGATTAAGGCCGACAATATCAATAGCCCTTATACGACAGGAGGGGTGGTGAAGAGATTGGCCCTTGAGATCCTTCTCTTCCGCTCTTTGCTGAAGAACGAAAAGGTCGAGATTGATGCGCCCCACAGACTCCTCTTCAGGACGAGCGTCCTTCTCTGGCTGGGGGCCATGGCTTTCCATTGGTCTCTCCTCGTGATCCTCCTAAGGCACTTGAGATTCTTTCTCGAACCTGTTCCCTCTGTGGTGGTGATCCTCCAGAGAGTCGATTCGATTTTTCAGAATCTTTTACCGATCCTCTACATCAGCGATCTCATCATTGTGATCGCCCTGGCCTATCTCTTCTTGAGACGAGTCATCTACCCGCAGGTTAAGTATATCTCTCTTCCCTCGGACTACTTCGTGCTTCTTACGATTGCTGGGATCGCGCTCTCCGGAGTCCTCATGCGGCTCATCTTCAAGGTTGATTTAGTGCAGGTCAAGGAATGGGTCATGGCCATGCTGAGTTTCCGCCCCATGCCTCCGAAGGGAGTGAGCCTGCTCTTCTATATCCATCTCTTTTTTGTGAGTCTTTTGATTGCATACTTCCCTCTTAGCAAGCTGATGCATATGCCAGGAATTTTCTTGAGTCCCACTAAAAACATGAGGAATACCAGCCGAAATGATCGGCACATCAATCCTTGGAATCATCCTGTCAAAGTGCATACCTACGAAGAGTACGAAGAAGAGTTTCGGAATCCGATGAAAGAAGTTGGGTTGCCTGTGGAGAAGGAATAAGAAAAGGTGACAGAGGATTATGTAAAGAATCAAGTTCTCGTCTAACGGTTACGGTAACGATGCCCGTATCGTCATTCGGTAAAGTCCGTCGTCTTAGGAAATTGACGTAACCCTTAAACCCTATACGAAACCGGCTTCGTAGCCGTAACCCTAACCTCAGACCAAAGACGAATTTTGTGGTCAAAGGTAATCGTCAAAGGTAATCAGCCAATCATGGAAGACGTGTCCAAACAGAAAGCTTTGAAGATTGACTACACTCTTCCTATCAAGAGCTGGATGGAGCCAACGGTTGAATTTCGGAAGGGCACCTATGGTTACCCAGGAGCCTCCAAGCATGTGAATTATCTTGGCCTCCCTTTCCCGAGAGAGTGGCAGCCAACGGATAAGGACTGGAAGCTACCCGAAAACTGGAAGGAAATCATCCTGAGGGGAATGAAAGACCGTCTGGGTCGTTATCGGTCATTTCGCCTCTTCCTCGACATCTGTGTGCGATGCGGGGCCTGTGCGGACAAGTGCCATTTCTTCATCGGTTCTGGAGATCCGAAGAATATGCCTGTCCTCAGGGCAGAGCTTCTGAGATCGATCTATCGAAGATATTTTACCCTCTCGGGAAAGGTTTTTGGTAAACTGGCTGGAGCCAGGGAGCTTACAGAGGAAGTTCTAAAAGAATGGTTCTATTATTTCTACCAGTGCACCGAGTGCCGTCGCTGTTCTGTCTTCTGTCCTTATGGCATCGATACCTGTGAGATAACCATGATGGCTAGGGAGCTGCTTAATCTAATAGGCCTTAACATCAACTGGATTGTCGAGCCGGCCTCCAAAAGTTATCGGACCGGAAATCACCTCGGCATCCCTCCCCACGCCTTCAAGTCAACCGTAGACTTTGCGATCGATGAGATCAAAGAGATCACCGGCATTCAGGTAGAGGTTCCCATCAATCGAAAGGGGGCAGAAATTCTCTTCATCACTCCCTCTGCTGACTATTTTGCCAGCCCCCACTGGTACACTTTCTTGGGTTATCTCCTCCTGTTTCATGAGATCGGATTGGACTACACTTGGAGCACCTATGCTTCCGAGGGTGGAAATTTCGGTCTTTTCCACTCCGCAGACCTGGCAAAGAGACTGAACGCCAAGATTTACAGTGAGGCGAAAAGGCTCGGAGTCAAGTGGATACTTGGAGGAGAATGCGGTCATATGTGGAGGGTCATCCATCAGTATATGGATACTTTCAACGGCCCGGCTGATTTTTTAGAGGAACCTATCTCTCCGGTCACCGGCACTCACTTTGATCATGTAAAATCGACTAAGATGGTCCATATCTGTGAATTTACCGCAGATCTCATTAAAAACAATAAGTTGAAACTCGATCCAAACCGGAATGATAAATGGAAGGTGACCTATCACGATTCGTGCAACATCTCCCGAGGGATGGGACTCCTTGAGGAACCGCGCTATATTCTCAGAAATGTGTGCACGGAGTTTTACGAAATGCCGGAAAATACAATTAAAGAAAGAACCTTTTGCTGCGGAAGCGGGGCTGGATTGGGTTCGGATGAGAATATGGAGATTCGCCTGAGAGGGGGCTTCCCAAGAGCAAACGCCGTAAAGTACGTGAAGGAACAGTACGGGGTGAATCTGCTGACCTGTATCTGTGCGATTGATCGGGCAACCCTTCCGCCCCTATTGGAATACTGGGTGCCTGGAGTTGAGGTGGCGGGCGTTCATGAACTTGTTGGAAATGCATTGGTGCTGAAAGGGGAAAAAGAAAGAACGACCAATCTCCGTGGAGAACCTCTTACACCAAGTGAAAATTGAAAATTGCAAAATGCAAAATGATGACTTACGATATGCCACTTACTACTGACTGTTAATGAACGGAGTTTGAGATGTACGACAAAAGCAAGATCATCCCTGCCCTCGTGATCTTTTTGGGATTGGCCACCTATCCGATCTGGCATAATACGGTGAGCGGAAAGGCCCGTTATGTCCCCAAGCCTGAACTTCCCACAGATAAGGCTAAGAAAGAGTGCGTTGAACCGAAGACCTTCATTCGGGTCAATCATAAAACGCTTTTGGAGGACTGGAAATTCTCCGTCGTACGGAATGGGATTAGAACCTACCAGGCGAGTAACAAAAAGGCATATACCATCAGTTTGAATCGCACCTGTATGAATTGCCACACCGACAAGACTAAATTCTGTGACCAGTGCCATACCTATATGGGCGTCACCAATAAATGCTGGGATTGCCATATTTATCCAAAACAACTTAGCCCCGGCCCGCTGGCCATGCGTGGGCCATGAAAACATCTAATCCCCCCTTTCCCCCCTTTATCAAAGGGGGGGTGGGGGATTTGAAGGAATAAATGGATGCAATTCGATAGAAGAGGATTCCTAAAGATTACTGGACTCACCCTGCTAGGGCTTTCAGCAAAACCCGGCTGGGAGGTCTTTTCAAAGATTGACCAGCCAGAACCCTCGCCCATGGCCGAATCGCTGGCGAAGATCCGGTGGGCTATGGCGGTGGATCTCAAGAAATGTTGGTCCGCAAAAGAGGGGTGTCGGGACTGCATCGATGCCTGTCACCGCATCCATAATGTGCCCAATTTGGGAACCCTTAAAGAAGAAATCAAATGGACCTGGACCGAACCGTATGAGAAGGTCTTTCCGGAACATGAGTTAGAATATTCAGAGGAAAACCATCGAGACAAACCCGTACTCTTACTTTGTAATCAGTGCGATGACCCGCCTTGCGTCAAGTACTGTCCCACCCGGGCGACATGGAGGCGGGAGGACGGCATCGTGATGATGGATTTCCATCGATGTATTGGATGCCGATACTGTATGGCGGGGTGTCCTTATGGATCCCGCAGCTTCAACTGGAGAGATCCCCGGCCTTTCATCAAGAAGATTAACCCGGAATATCCAACAAGGACGAGGGGGGTTGTGGAGAAGTGTAATTTTTGTGTCGAGAGGCTTGCCCAAGGTCTGATTCCTGCCTGCGTAGAAGCCTGTAAGGAGAAAGCCTTAATCTTCGGAGACCTCAAGAAGCCTGATTCCGAAGTCAGGAAAGCCCTTCAGAATCGTGTCATCTATCAACGGCATCCTGAACTGGGTACGAAGCCAAAGGTTTATTATATTTTGTAAAGGGAGATAGCTTGAGGGTTCAAGGATTCCAGGGGTCAAGGGTTCCAGTGAAATCATTTTTCTCATTTATTTGAACCCTCGAACCTCAGACCCCTTAAACCTTGAGAATTAAGAAGATGCTTGACCAAAGACAAAAAATCATTGGAGAAGATACGGTTCTCTTTGAACATATCTGGAAGACAGGAAAGGGATTTTACATCACCGTCTCCATCCTGGGCGCCCTTGTCTTATTGGGACTTTATGCCTACATCACCCAATATCGAACAGGATTGGGGGTCACCGGACTTTCAAGGCAGATCTTCTGGGGGGTTTACATCACGAACTTCGTTTTCTTCATCGGTATTAGTCACGCAGGAACCTTCATCTCAGCCGTTCTCCGCATTCTTAAGGCGGAATGGCGGAGACCGATTAGTCGAGCTTCAGAGCTGACAACCGTTTTTATTTTGATGTTTGGGGTGGGAAGCGTTTTAATCGATCTGGGAAGACCGGACCGGATGCTCTATGCCATCCGGTATGCCCATTTTCGTTCTCCTCTTCTCTGGGACGTCTGCAGCATCGCCACCTACTTGACCGTGAGTTCCATCTCTCTTTATCTCGCTCTAATCCCTGATATCGCCATGCTCAGAGATCTTGGAGGGAAAAGGGAGTGGTTCTATCGTATCCTTTCTTTAGGATGGAGAAATACAGAGAGCCAGCATCGTCGTCTGGAGAGGGCCATCGGTTTCGTATCGGTCCTCGTCATCCCAGTCATGATCACCGTTCACACAGTCGTGTCCTTTGTCTTTGCCATGACGATCCAGCCGCTCTGGCACAGTGCGATTTTTGGTCCCTATTTCGTCGTCGGCGCCATCTTCTCAGGAGTGGCGAGTGTAATTGTGGTGATGGCCGTGCTCCGGAAGGCCTATCATCTTGAAAGCTACATCAAGCCGATTCACTTTAACAATATCGGTATCTTTCTGATGGCGATGACCCTCTTATGGTTCTATTTTACCTTTGCTGAGTACATCACCATCGTTTATGGTAATGACCCGGTTCATATGGCGATCTTCTGGTCGAAGATTTCAGGAAAATTTTCTCCTCTTTTCTGGCTCCACTTCACCCTGTGTTTCGTCATTCCTTTACCCATTCTGGCCATCAAGAAATATCGAACGATCCGGGGAACGGTCATCGCTTCGATCTCGATCGTTTTGGGAATGTGGTTGGAACGGTTTGTCATCATCGTGCCTACCTTAACGAGACAGAGAATGCCCATCCAGGGAGCCTATTACATTCCAACCTGGGTGGAGTGGTCGATCCTGGCCGGCTGCATCTCCTTATTCATGCTCCTCTACACCCTCTTCACAAAAGTCTTTCCCATCGTTCCCATCTGGGAGGTTAGAGAGGGTAGAGAGAAGGCCGCCGCCACTGTGGCGGCCAGGATCACAAGTTATATGCCGGAAACTGGAACTGATCTAAATCTCCCCTCCCCTGGCGGGAGGGGATGAAGGAAGCCGAGATTTTTGCAGAATGTAGGGCCCGTTCGCCGAACGGGCTTTGGTTTTATGGGATAGGGAGCACAGGTGAGATCAGGAAAAGTATATCTAGTCGGTGCTGGACCAGGGGATCCTGGCTTGATCACGGTCAAGGGATTAAAGCTTCTTCAGCAGGCCGATGTGGTGATTTATGACCGCCTTGTTGACGAGAACATTCTCAATGAATCCTGCTCCGAGGCCGAAAAGATATACGTAGGAAAGGCGTCGAGTCATCATACGTTGGAACAGGAAATGATCAACCGCCTGCTCATCCAGAAAGCTCGTGAAGGCAAAGTGGTCGTAAGGTTAAAAGGTGGAGACCCTTTTGTCTTAGGCCGGGGAGGAGAAGAAGCTAAGGCATTGGCTGAAAATGCAATTCCCTTTGAGGTGGCGCCGGGAGTATCATCCGCCGTGGCTGTGCCTGCCTATGCCGGTATTCCGGTCACACATCGGGGAACCGCTTCTTCCTTCACCGTTGTCACTGGACACAAGGCTTCTGAAAGTGGCGAACCCTTTATCGCCTGGGATAAATTATCTGCTGGCGCAGACACTCTGGTGATCCTGATGGGAATGGGGAATTTATCAACTGTGGTCGAACAGTTAATCAAACACCATAAGCCCCCATCAACCCCTGTGGCAGTGATTACAGAAGGCACCACCACCCGTCAACGATGCGTCATCGGAACGCTCCAGGATATCGTTGAAAAAGTGAAATCAGAGAATCTGAGACCACCCTCTGTCGTGGTGGTGGGTGATGTGGTTCACCTTCGGAAATACCTGCGCTGGTTTGATAAGTGAACCCTATTGACCCCCTCTCCCCTGGAGGGAGAGGGTGGGGGTGAGGGGGAAAAGAATAGAGGATATGAAAAGTAAACACATCAAGCCCCCTATTTATTATCCGATTTTCTTGAACATACAAGGTAAGAGATGTGTTGTCATCGGGGGAGGTAACGTTGCCCTTCGGAAGGTCAGAATGCTTTTGGACTGCGGGGCAAATGTTACGGTTGTTAGCCCGAAACCTCATCTTGGCATGGCAAAGTTATCCGAGAAGAAAGCCATTCATCTGATTCATCGAAACTATAAAGTTGGAGACCTGATGGATGCAACCATTGCTGTTGCAAGCACGGATGTAAGAGAGATCAATCGGACGGTGGCTCATGAGGCAAAGAAATTAGGCATTCTTGTAAATGTGGTAGACGATCCCCGGCTGTCAAGTTTTATCCCCCCCTCTTTTTTCCGGCGTGGGAATTTAACAATTGCTGTCTCGAGCGCGGGGACAAGTCCAGCACTTGCCAGAAAAATCCGAACAAATCTTGAAAAAAGTTTCGGAAAGGAATACGCCACATTACTATCATTAATTAGTGAGGTCAGATGTGCCTTGAAAGAGAGAGGCTGTGCTGTGGATGGAGAAGCCTGGCAGGAGGCACTTGATTTAGAATCACTGATCAGATTAATGCAGAAAGGTCAGCGGAAAAAGGCAAAAACTCTTCTACTCAGCAAATTAGAAGCCTATCGCGGAAGCTATAAATTCAGAAGGCGAGTTTGAGAATGAAGAGATATTTTGGATCGAGTGATTTATCATTCCTTCCCATTAATTTCCATCCTTTTGACCAATTGTTGGTCATGATGTAATACCACAAGGTCTATCAAGGTTTCCTTGCTACGGGTCCTGAAGTTAGCTATAATTCCTCCAATTCTAAATCGAATTGGAGCACTCCAACGCGAAAAGGAAGAGTATTTTAATTTGTCAGTTGTCCTGGTTATAAGATTATTTTGCAGCTGGACAGAGGTAAGGGTGGGAGAAGCCA
>PEUO01000252.1:0-274 GCA_002780715.1 Deltaproteobacteria bacterium CG03_land_8_20_14_0_80_45_14 | reverse complement strand
TTGTTATTCTTTGTGGCGGAAAGGGCATGCGTTTTCAGGAAAAGACCGAATACATGCCGAAGCCTTTAATTGAGATAGGAGGAATGCCTGTTTTGATGAAGGCGGTATCCTTGAGCGCCAGCCTTTAGAAAAGCTCGCTGAGGAGCGTCAACTTGTGGCCTATAGACACTAGGGGTTCTGGCAATGCCTAGATACATTTAAAGATAGCCTTGAGCTAAACTATCTGTGGCAGGTAGATAAATCACTCTGGAAAATCTGGAGCGCTTGAAAAGTA
>PEUO01000123.1:667-4374 GCA_002780715.1 Deltaproteobacteria bacterium CG03_land_8_20_14_0_80_45_14 | reverse complement strand
GGGGAGTATGGGATCGATATAATCCCGAGGATTTCTACTTTCAAAATTTCCTCGCCAGTGAAACCTCCCGGGAGAAATATTGGCAGATGGCAACGGAAATGTATGAACCGATAAAAATGGCCCAACCCAATCAGGCCCATCTCGCCATTGCAGAATTGGAGGAACTGGGCAAGCTTGACTGTGTGATTACTCAAAATATTGATGGTCTTCACTTCAAGGCCGGAAACTCAGAAGAAAAGGTGATTCAACTTCATGGGACAGCCATATTCGTCTCCTGTTTGAGTTGTCAAAAGAGATATGATCGGGATGAAATCCAAGAACGAATTAAAAAGGGGCAGAGAGCGCCCCGTTGTGACGACTGTGGCGGACTTCTCAAACCCGCTACCATCTCGTTTGGCCAATCGATGCCAGAGAAGGAAACACAAGAGGCTTATCACCGATCCTCACTCTGTGATCTCTTCATTGTGATCGGATCTTCCTTAGTTGTCCAACCCGCTGCCTCCATGCCTTTGGTGGCGAAGAGAAATGGAGCAAGATTGGTGATCATCAACCGTGACCCCACTCCTTACGATGACATGGCGGATCTCGTCATTCATGATCAGGCCGGTTCGACCATGGCCACTATTTTGGAGCGCGTCAAGAAGGGAATGGGGGCATGAAAAGTTCATTAAACCAACTTCAAAACGAAGCAATTCAATTGGGAGCCACCCAAGCAAAAGGCATTCCTATTTCTTTCATCGCAATTGATGAAAGGGTTCGATTAAAATGCTTGGTCCCTCTCTGCGATAAATATAATCAAAATCTGATGTGTCCCCCCAATCTCCCCGCGGTGGAGGAGTTTCGGAAATCTCTCAACAAATATTCTAATGCTTTGTTTGTTCAATAAATGTGTTGGGCCTCACCATCCCTGTCGTCATCCTTTGATGGCAAGACCTTCAATAGAAGGAATGGGAATTGATGTGATTCAGACAGCCAAAAAAATTGGACTCTCCTTCGACTTCTCTTCCCAGGCTCGTCTCTTCTGGAATGGATTGGTTTTAATCGATTAATATCCATCTTATCTGTCTTAATTTATTCACAATTATCTATTAAACAAACTGGACATTTTGTAACCAGTGAACAAAAATTTGGCACTTTTTTGTGCATAAAAAAATATTTCGTAGAAAAATTGTGTAAATTCAAATAATTAAAATAGGCAAAATTTGGCACTTATTTTGCTTAGTTTTAACTTTGATAAATTTTAATTAAGGGTATTTTCGTGAACCAGTTGTTAAACTACATCTTTTCTAAAACCCTATTATTTTTAATATCCCTGTTTTTCTTAATGGGCTGTTCAGCCCTTGACCAGGCAATTCATCCTGATGAAAAAACCGCTCCCCCCTCAAGGCCGACATTTGAGCAAATTTTAAAAGAAGACTATAAAGGACCGAAGGCAAGAGTCGTAGTCATTAGGTTCATTGATAAATCGGTAAGGGGTAAAGAAACCAGCCAGGTGGGGGATGGAATTACTGACATGTTAAGTAATGCATTGGTAGCCACCAATAGGTACATTGTCCTTGTAGGAAAATCTTTAGATGATTTCATCATAGGCCAGGATATTGGAAGGCCTGATCGGTTCAAAAAAGAGGAGGCGTTCGATCTTCTTGTAGAAGGAACGATTAAGGAATTCAAACATGGGATTGCAGGCGCTGGAGAGGAAGAAGGAAAGTCGTATGTTACTCTCATTGTTAAGGTTACCAATCCAAGGACCAATCAGGAGCTTGCCACTGAAAGAATAAGGGGAAGGGCTACAGACTTTGGGGGGACAGTTGGAAAAGGTGGAGTTGGATTGCCAAAAATATTCAAAGACTTTTCAAAAACACCGATGGAGAAGGCCTTACGAATAGCTATTGAGGAATCGGCGAGTTTTATTGTCGCCAAGACACCTCCTGAATCCTATAGAGTTTTTCCTACTATTCCGCCGAAGGAAACCCCAAAACCAATCCCAGCGCCTCCTCCTGAAACTCCAAAAGTCATCCCACCCCCGCCACCTCCTCTTCGTGTCACCCAGGTCGTATGGGCTTATGTGAATTTGCGTGAGGGGCCAGGAATGAACTATAAAGTAATTGGAAATGTGAAGAAAGGGACTTCTCTGAAAATTCTTGAGGTAAAGGGAGATTGGTTGCATGTTCGGCTTGAGGACGGAAGCGAGGCATGGGTGAGTAAATTAGCCACTTCCGAAGCCTCTAACTCTTCTCCTTCTCCACCTCCTCCCAAACCATCTCCCATGTAAATGGTCAATAGGTCACGGTTAGGGTTAGGAGGCCCGTATCGTTTAGCGTCAAAGGGTAAGGTAAAGAGTTTTAGACGATTAACGTAACCGAATGTCGAAAAGACCCGACCACGGGACGAAACGGGCCCTGAACCTAGCATGGTACAGGGCGGGCATCTTTACCCTTACCATTCGACCTTAGAGTCTTATTTTCTAAGTAAGAGGTGCAAATGCTGGTCTGCATGAATTGTAACGTCGAATATGAGGAGGATAGAAGATTTTGCAAACATTGTGGAAACCCCCTCGTACCGAAAATAGAACCCATCTCAACTCAAAAAAAAGTGAATAGAACTAAAGAGGAGAAATCAGATGGAACGCTGATGTGCCCCCATTGTAAGCTCATTTATGAATTTGGGAGTTCTTGCATACAATGCGGGTCGCCTCTCGGACGCCAAATTCCTCCTCGGGCAAAAGAAGAGCCAGAGATTGCTCATCGCCCACAAGTTGAGGAAAATCCCCATCAAGAAGAAACGTCTCAAAAACAACGGACAGAGACGCCTCTCAAAAACCTCATCTGCCCTGTCTGTAAGATTATTTACGAACAGGGGAATTCTTGCGGAAAATGCGGTTCAGTTCTGGTTGCTCAAATTCCCATTGAGGCGAAACAAGAGCCTAAAATAGCTCGCAACCTTGAAGGGGAGGGAAAGTCTCTTCAAGCTCAAACACACCAAGAAAAATTGGCAGAAGTACCCCATAAAAATCTCATTTGCCCTGATTGTAAAATCATCTACGAACGCGGGAATTCTTGCATAAAATGTGGGTCAGCCCTGGTGACACAAATTCCAGCCCAAGAAGAGAAAAAACCTGAGCTGTCAGAAGAGACCCAAATGAAAAAGGAAGAGCTTGAAGTTGCCCCCACACCGGAGGAAGAGGTTAAAGAAGAACATCCCCAGACCCAAATCCCCGGGCAAGAACTCACTAAAAAAAGAGGCGAAGATTTAGAAAGGAAGTTAAGACTTCCAAGGAAGCGCAAGAGAGACTATCGCCGCTTATTCCTCGAAGCGGGTAGCATCTCGATTATGGCTTTGGCAGGAGGATATTTCCTTTGGTCAGTCTATTCCCATTTAATAACGAAACGACCTGAACCAAAGACATCCACTTTCAAAGAAGTCCATAGCCCTGTTCTCTCCAACTCCTCCATCTCCGCCAATATAACAGCCACTGTTTCAATGCCCAAAGAAACCGAGAATAGAGAGATGGAACAAAGTTCTGCCATCCCTAATGAGAAGACCGAGGTAGTTCCTCCTGCCGCCTCCAATCCCACTTCTTCTGATTTTGCTGTTTCAGAAACACAGGAGATAAGAAAAATAAAAAGTTTGCTCGAGAACATCCGGCAGGCAAATTTACAAAAGAACATTGACCTTTTCATCTCTTGTTACGCTGCGGATTTCAAAGA
>PEUO01000123.1:0-555 GCA_002780715.1 Deltaproteobacteria bacterium CG03_land_8_20_14_0_80_45_14 | reverse complement strand
TGAAACAGGGTGGTTAAGTTTAAGAAATTCAATGATCGGTGAACTCTAAAGCCACTTTATCGCCCCTTTCGATCCTCCACAAACCCTTCAGATTGAATCTTACCCAGATAATCAAATTCGACATAGTACACAAAGGGCGTTCGAACACCTGGTAAAAGGAACCGTACGTCTATAAACTCCACCCGATGAATTCCATCTCTCGAATTCACGGACATCGTCACCGGAAAAGGTGCGGCGCTTCGATATTTTTACAAAGAGCCAACTTTAAAAAAGGGCATAAAAAAGAACGAATAGGAGGGAATGAGTAAAGTCCCGATGATATTCAAGATAAAATTGACGGTTGAAGAGACCAAGAACAAAATCAGAGTCAGGGAAAAATCCCATGGCAAGCCCTGCAATCGTCCCCCAATTTCCATTTTTTCCATCATCGATAGCCTTGGCAATGACCCCGCCGGTAAGCACCAGCAATTCTCGGTGAGTTCGCAAGCTATTGAGATTCTTCGCTTCGCCCTGTACCATACTAGGTTCAGGGCTTCGCTCAGAATGACAACTGGG
>PEUO01000055.1 GCA_002780715.1 Deltaproteobacteria bacterium CG03_land_8_20_14_0_80_45_14 | reverse complement strand
TGCGAACCGTTGGTATGACAAGAGAGCAATACGCTGTAATCTTAACACTTAAACTCATTTCTCAAAAACAACACCTTCCGCCTAACAACTTGCGCTTTCCGCCATTTAAAAATGAGGTTGACATTTCAGTGGGAAAAGTGTACATTTGTTTAAAGTGACGGAGGGGAGCCATGGAAATCAGCGCTAAAGAAGCAAGGGTGAGATTGAGTGATCTGCTTAAAAGAGCCGAAAAAGGAGAGGAGGTTTTGCTGTTCCGGCGAGGCAAAAAGGTAGCCCGCCTCGTCCCCGCCAAGAAGTTGCAAAAAACTTTGCAGAGTTTGAAAGAGTTTCGTGCATCCATTCGGATTAAGGGACAACCTCTTAGCATGGCCGTGGTCAAGGACAGAGAAGAGGGGCGGTTTTAATGGTTTATGTGGATACGAGCGTATTGGTTGCCTATTACTGCCCTGAACCGCTGAGCGAAAAGGTGGAAGCCTTTCTTACGACGCATGTGCAACCTATCATAAGCGCCCTGACGGAGATAGAATTATATTCCGCAGTTTCAAAAAAGGTGCGGACAAAGGAGATGAAACGAAAAGATGCAGGGCGGGTGGTAGCCAGGTTCTTGACCGACATGGGAAACGATTATTATACGTACCTCCCCGTGGAAGCATCTCATTATCGGCTGGCGAGAGACTGGATTGGAATGTTTAGTCTTTCCCTCAGAACTCTTGACGCCCTCCACCTTGCCATCTCTTCCTCAGAGGGACTCGATATCGTCACAACAGATCCAGGGCTGTTTAAGTCCGCCAAAGCTCTTTCAATGAATGCTATTCTCCTTGAATAATGCGATCCTTTCATCTTGTGCTTTAACTTCACACTCAGTCGTTAGCACGAAACACCTTACACCTAACGCCTTACGACTTGCGAGTTTATTTCCACTTGACCCCTTGAATCCTGGAATCCTTGAACCCTCTAATCTTCTTATTCAGAACGTGCTTTATAAAATTCTAATTTTGTGTTATTTACTTACTCAGGAAGTGATACCATGAGATTAGAAGAAATAATATTAAAACATTTACAAGAATTGCCGGGACCGGAAAAAGCTGAAGTCCTTAACTTCATTGAATATCTTCAAGCAAAAACTGAGAAGAAGGACAGATCTGACTGGGCAACGTTTTCCCTATCCTCTGCGATGCGAGACATGGGAGCTGAAGATACACCATATTCACTTGATGATCTTAAAGAATCCTTTTCATGACGATATTCTTCTCGGTGAGACGGGGCAGATTGAAGGGATCCGGTTGCAGTGTTAGTACAGGAGGTAGAGCATGGGACATCGTATTGTCGATGCAATCATAGAGGACGGTCAACTGAAATATGTCGGCGAGAAACTGCCGGCGGGGCGGGTGAAGGTGCACCTGATTTACGACACACCGGAGGAAGAAGGGCTGGGCAAAGTTGCGGAAGCTGTGCTTGCTGAAACATGGGGGATTTACAAGGATATTGACCCTGACCTGGAGGCTAAGAATCTGAGAGCAGAGTGGGAAAGAGGTATACGGCCTCAAACTGGCCACGCGAAATCCGGATGACTTCAAAGGGCTAACAGCCCTGGAAATAGTGAATCCTTTCAAGTAAAACTATCTGTTTCGCACTACGAATGTCTATCTTCCGCAAGGTTTCTGTAGGCGGGCCTGCCTTTGGTAGTGTAACCAAATAACCCAAGTAACTCAAGCAACCCAATTAACCCGAAACCCGCAACTCGTCTTTTAACAGTTTTGAATTTTAAGTTTTGAGTTTTAAGTTTGATAAACCTTGATAAACTCGTTAACTTGTAACTCGCAACAGGTTTTTTCCTTGTAACCAGTAACTTTCACTTTGCACATTTCATTTTTCAATTTTCATTTTGCATTTCCGTATCCTTTAGCCTCCACCCTACACCCAACACGCTACACCCTATATGGCTAAACCCGCAACTCGTCACATAGCACTTAACACTTAACCCTGGACACTCAACACTTCATAGCAACCCCTAACGCCTTGCGACTTACGGTTTACGGTTATTAGAATGCCCTATACGCTATGCGTGATTTTGAAACGGCACCATTTATTAACTCATTCACTCAATAACTTATTAACTCAATAACCCAAGTAACCCAATAAACCCAAGTAACCCAATGAACTCAAATAACCTCAATCGGAGCGCTCCTGTTCCCTTTAACATCTACAGAGGTCGTCGGAAAGCAAGAACATAACTTGAATGTTATATAACATACATGTTATAAATTAAATGGTCTGGACAGTAGAATATTACATGGACTCAGGGGGTAGGGAGCCGGTAGCGGACTTTATCGATTCGTTGCCCACTGAGGTACAGGCCAAGGTACTAAGGCTTATAGATTTATTGGCTGATTACGGAGTGTTGTTTAAGGAGCCCTATACCAGACAGATCAGGGGTAAGTTGAGAGAATTGCGGATAACGACTAAATCAGGGGAAATCAGAGTATTTTATTTTGCTTTTGCAGACAGGAGGCTGGTTCTCCTTCATGGTTTCGTTAAAAAAACAAGAAGAACGCCGATCCGTGACATCGAGATTGCCGAAAGAAGATTAAACGATTTCGTGAATCGGCAGGGAGGTTAAGATGAGGGGGAGAACGTTAAAGCAGCATGTTAAAGAGAAAATGAAAGATCCCAAATTTAGAAAGGCATGGCAGGAGCTGGATGCAGAATTTTCCATCTTAGAAGGTGTTATCAAAGCCCGGAGGAAAGCGGGGTTGACACAAGAAGAACTTGCTAGGAGAATTGGGACAAAACAACCAGCACTTTCCCGGCTCGAAAAGGGAGGGTTCGAAAAAGTCAATATTGAAACATTGAGAAAAATTGCCAATGCTCTCAACCATGAACTTGTTGTGAAGTTTGAGCCCAAGAAAACCCACTTAACTCTTTAGCTTGTCCTTGTGTGACTGCACCACCACATCCCTTAATAACTCAAAAAATTCATCCCGCCTGCCCTGTAATGAATATGTACGGGGTGAAATGCGCCTGCCCCGTGGAATGTGAACACTATTCCATAGGGACCTGCCCTGTAGAATAATTATTCCATTATCGGGTTATTTAAGGGTGACGTGCTTGCAGGTAACTCATTCGTGTGACAGGGTAGGTTGATTCCAAGAAACTAATTCAACAGGGCCTGCCCTGTGACAGTGTGGAGACTACTTCACGGGGAGCCTATTTCACTGGGACCCAATAAACCCAATAAACTGCACCACACAGAGATTTGAAAACTTCTTAGAAATGTTATAGAATGACCCTGCTGAACTTAGTTCATGATTGACAGATCACTATGGACAAAAAAGAAGAAATCATACAACGTCTGAGAAAGTATTTTGATAAGAATGCAAGCCTCTATGGGCTTGCGATGGTCTTCCTGTATGGCTCATGGGCAAGATGATTCCCGAGAAATGATTCCGACATTGATATAGCCATCGTATTTTCAGAGGAACCATCAACTGATGACGAGTACTTTAAGCGTATTACCGATATATCACTATCCTTATCTGCAGAATTAAACCGGGAAGTTAACGTTATTAAGATTTATGAAGACTTTAGGAAACCAATGCTCTATTACAATGCCATAGTTTCAGGTCTGCCGGTATTCATTAAAGATTTCGTCAAATATGTAAACTTTAAAAATGAAGCAATATATCAAATGGAGGATTTCTGTATTTTTGGTATGGACTGGCAGCATGAGGTTGCAACAAAGAACTTGGAGGCTTTAAGACATGCCTGAGTTCACATACGCAAAAGGTAGGGTTGCGGAGTCAATACAATATTTATCCGAGGAAATAAAGGAGTTTGAATCGGAGTATGCCAATAAAACCTGGAAGGATTATCAAAACGACAAGAAGCTCCAGAAATTAATGGACCGGACGGTGGAAAATGTCCTCACGGCTTTGATCGAAGTTTGCGGTACAATACTTGCTGAAGAGGG
>PEUO01000236.1 GCA_002780715.1 Deltaproteobacteria bacterium CG03_land_8_20_14_0_80_45_14 | reverse complement strand
TTCCCTTCTCTTTTGTCGTGAAGAAAGGCTCAAAAACTTTTTCTTTTACTTTTAGGGGTATTCCGACCCCTGTATCGCTGACCGATAACCGCACATAGGGCCCAGGGGTCACACTAACATGGGTACGAGCATATTCTCCATCCAGTACAACATTGGCCGTCTCGATCGTAAGTTTTCCTCCGGAAGGCATAGCATCCCTGGCGTTCACAGCTAAATTGAGGATCATTTGTTCGAACTGACCAGGATCGATCTTGGCCCTCCCTAAATTCTCGGTTAATAGAGTGGTCAACTCGATATCTTCGCCAATGATCCGGCGTAACATCTTGTCCAGATCTTTTAGGAGGGTATTCAGATCGAGCACTTTGAGGTCTAAAATCTGACGGCGGCTGAAGGCGAGAAGTTGACGGGTCAGGTCGGTTGCCCGTTGGGTAGCTTTTTGAATCTCTTGAATGTTTCCCCACAGAGGGTCGTTTTCCTTGAGGTCGAGGAGGGAAAGTTGACTGTAGCCTTTGATGATCGTCAAGAGGTTATTAAAATCATGGGCAATGCCACCTCCCAGTCGCCCGACGGCTTCCATCTTCTGAGACTGGCGAAACTGCTCTTGGAGGGCTGCCATCTCCTGTTCCGACCGCTTATGGGCTGTGATGTCACGGATGATGCCTTGGTACCCCATAATGCTTCCGTCATTGTCCCGCCTAATAGACGAAGTAAGCAAGCAGTCTATCTCTGTCCCATCTTTCTTACGGAGTTTAACCTCATAGTCTCTTACAAACCCCTTTTGCTCTATCTCCTGTCGAAAGCGATATCGGTCAAGAGGATTGATGTAGGTATCCTGGGCTGACAATAAATTTAACTCTTCCTTGCTATAGCCAAATAGTTCTAAAAAGGCTGGATTGACACCAATGAATTTCCCTTCCTGGCCCGTTATGTAAACAGCGTCTTTAGACCCCTCAAAAAGGGTGCGATATCTTTCCTCACTTTCACGCAACACCTCCTCTATACGCTTGCGCTCGGTGATGTCCTCACAAACCATCAATTGTTCGCCTCTCTCTAACTGGACAGAGATAAAATTGACGATCCTTTCTGTTCCATCTTTGCAAAAGGCTTTAAAAACCCCTGATCGCTTTTCTCCTGGTTTGGAACTTTTTAAATCATTTATCCAGGCCTCAATCACCTCATGTCGGTAAGTGGGATCGGGATAAGCTTTCCTGAACCAGGTTTTTCCATCAGGGATATCACGCAGATCGTAACCGAATAATTCTCTGAATTTTGGATTCATATATCTGAAGTTACCGCCTTGATCAATCATCACCATCCCGAAAGGAGCATTCTCCGACAAAGTGAGGAATCTTTCCCTCTCGGCACGCAAAGTCTCATCTGCGTGTTTACGCTCGCTGATATCTCTGGCCCAGACCTGGACTCCGGGTTCTCCCCGCAGAGTAATGGCTTTGGCATGGATCTCTCCCCAGAAAGACGAACCATCTTTCCGAAGGAATTTTACCTCATAGGTAGAGGGAACAGACTCTCCACGCATACGTGCATCAGCTCTTCCCCGCGTGAGGGCCTGGTAATCAGAATGATAGACGAGCCAGTGGTCAAGGCCTTCTAATTCGCCTTCTTCATAGCCAAGCATTTCATAGAGGCGACGATTCGCAAAGGCGATCTTAAATTCCTTTTGAATCCAAATTCCATCAAAACTCTCTTCAACCAAGGTCCGGTAGCGTTCTTCACTCTGCCGTAATGCTTCCTCGGTGTAGCTGTTTTTTTGTTTAGTAGACAGGGATTTGATGATGGCCGAGTCTTTGGACGGTCGAGTTCTTTTTCGATCTGTTAGATGGTTATTTATTTTCTTTCTCTTAAGATTTTGGGTTGTCATATTTGTGCTTCCTTCTGATGTCTGTAGATGGCTCTGTTCGTTTTTTCGCCTTCGAAATCTAATTTATTGAGAGCACAGAACTTCCTACGATTGGCAAAAGAGCAAGTTTTATTCCAAAATGCTCAAAATTTTCATAAGGAGTGCATGCTTACCTTCTAATAGATTGATATTTAATTAGAAATTTGATTATTAAAAAATGTGGGGGGTATTAATGGATAGCGGTTAAGAACTCAAAAGAGGACAATTTATGAAAAATCTACACAGGAAATGACAATTTTGCACAAAACAGAGTGACATTGGAACAATGGAATGATGGAATATTGGAATGATGAATTGAATACTATCAGATTGGGGTTAAGGTTGAGGTGTCATCCTGAGTGAAAACGAAGGATCTCTGACCTGCCCGCCGCACAGCTATGGCAGGCGGGGATTCTTCACGGAGCCTGTCCTGATCGAGATTCTTCAGTCGCTTTGCTCCTTCAGAATGACGACAAGCGAGGGGTTCAGAATGACATTCCTTAGCCTTAACCTTGACCTTAGCCTTCCATTATTTTGGATTGGTTTTTTCTTTCAGTGCTGCCAGTACTTTTTCTGGAGTGATGGGAAGATCTTTGATCCTCACTCCCACGGCGTCATAAATGGCATTGGCGATGGCAGGCGCTGTGGGGACCAACCCTGGTTCCCCAATCCCTTTGGCGCCAAAAGGTCCAAATTGATCGTTCGTTTCAACCACGATGGTCTCAAAATTGGGGACGTCCTTGGCAGTGAGCATCTTATAGTCAAGGAAGTTTGGATTCATCACCTTGCCATTTTGTAAAATCAACCTTTCCGTCAAAGCATAGCCGATTCCCTGGGTAGCTCCACCGTAGACCTGCCCTTCGAGGAGCATTGGGTTAATGGCTTTCCCGACATCATGAGCAGCAACATATCTTAGAATCTTTACCTGACCGGTTTCCTTATCCACCTCAACCTCAACGCCGTGTGTTCCATAGGCGTAGGTTAAAGAGAGATTCCCTTTGAATTCTCTATCTAAATTCTCATTATTTGGATCATAGAAACACTCCGCCATGACCATGCTTCCGCCTGCGGTATAATGGGCAGCCCTCAATACCTTTCCCAGAGGAGACTTCTTCTCGGGGTCTTTCTTTGAATAGATGGTTCGATCCCGAATATCTAAATTCTCAGGACTTTCACTCAATGACTTGCCTGCTACCTCGAGGAGTTGTTCCTTTACTTTTTTCGCAGCGCCTCTGGCAGAATTTCCAGCCACAAAAGTCGTTCGACTGGCATGGGCTCCAACATCCCACGGACAAATATCAGTATCCGAATGGGTGACCACCACATCTTCTACCCTGACTCCAAGCTCTTCAGCGACAATTTGAGCGATCACCGTCTCGGATCCCTGTCCCATATCTGTGGCGCCAGTGAAAACGTTGACGGTCCCAAAGTCATCCATTTTGATGATGGTTCCACAACCATCCGATTTATAAACCCGAGCGCCTCCTCCAACATGGATGAGGGAGGCCATCCCAACTCCTCTTCCATCTTTCCTTCCTCGAACCTGTCGCCAATCCAATTTTTGCGCCACGGCATCAATGCATTCCCTTAGACCACAGGTATTGATCTTAAAGTTCTGAGGCGTCACATCGCCTGGCATATTAGCATTTCTCAATCTAAAATCGAGAGGATCGATTCCGGCCATCTCAGCCAAGATGTCCATCTGAGAGTCAATGGCAAAAGTGGCTTGAGGATTCCCATATCCACGCATCGCTTGACAGTAGGTATTATTCGTATAAACACATTTAGCGATATAACGGACATTGGGAACTTTATAAAGAGAGGAGATGGGCATCATCATGACCGAGGGTGTGGTGGCCCCCCAAGAAGTATAAGCGCCATTGTCGAGGGTCATCTTGATGTCACGAAAAGTCAGGATTCCCTCCTTCGTACATCCTTGAGCGATATCAATGATGGCAGGCTGTCTGGGAGAGGTGGCGAAGAATTCTTCTTCACGGGTGAAAATAATCTTGACAGGTTTCTTAGCCTTATAAGCAAGCAGGATGGCGATGTATT
>PEUO01000221.1 GCA_002780715.1 Deltaproteobacteria bacterium CG03_land_8_20_14_0_80_45_14 | reverse complement strand
ATCAGGGTAGCCCAATCAGTATAAGCCACCATCGCCACTACGATAATGATAAAGAAAAGGGTTAAGAAGGCAAGGATACCCATGGTAGCTATCCTGAACACCCTCTCACCCCTAACTCCCTTTAGAACTTGAAATACGCTCATTCTTATTGTGAATCCCAGATCAACTTTCGCAATTTATTTTTCCCGTCTGATTATTCTAAAATACCTCTCGGGAAGTTTATACTCACCTCCAATTGTAGCCTTTGGGGCATACCTTTTTGCCTCCCCTTCTTCAGAAATATAATTCCATTTCTTAAAAATTGACTTTCCTTTTTCTGAGAGCACATAGTTGATGAAATCTTGAGCTAAGATTCTATCTTTTACAAACACTGGGGATGCAATTGCTATATAAGAGATTCTTGGAATCTTATCAGGTTCTATTTTTATCCATTCCACTTTATCGGGATTCCACGATTGGAAAACATCCCATCCTAGGATTGCATCCACCTTCCTCATAACCGCAAGGGTGGCGGTGTCTGAGCAGCTCTTAGCAAAGACCACTACATTAGGCAAAACTTTTTCAAGAAGATCATTTTTATCAAGGAGTTCAACTCCGTATAGTCCTAGACACACCGCCTCTGGGTTTCCCATCCCTATTCTTACCCCCTTTTTAGCCAAGTCTTCTAAAGAATGAATACCCTGAGGGTTACCCTTGGGTACTATTATGGCGGGCACAAGGTAAGCCACCAATTTATCCGTCCCTTTGATAAGGAGTCCTTTCTTTTCACCTAGGGTGATATAGTCAGGTGAGCCACAGAGGTAAACATCACCTCTTTTCGATAGTTTCATCTGGGAGAGAAGCCCACCTGAACCACTGTAAATAACATTCACTCTCATACCTTTATCTTTTTGATAGCTCTGAATAATCTCCTGCATAGGCACTTTCACCGCCGCCCCACAAAAGAAATGGAGCTCCTTTTCATTCTCCGCGATTGCATAGGGACCCAATACTAATAGAGCTATTGCTGCAAAAAGAACTACCTTAACTATTTTCATTTCCCCTACTAAATTTTTAAGTCCTTTGCCAAAACTCGTAAATTTAATTTTCTTCATAGCATTCTCCTTTGTTAATCTAAAGGGTTTTTATTTCCAAAATATTTTAACCGCTTTTTATTCTAATTTTTTGGTCAAATAGCTATAAATCTTTTGGAGTATTTCATCGCGATTACTCAAGGTTACCTCAAATATTGCTGGCGGAGATCTACAAAATAGATTCAGAATGAGGAGTAAAGTTGAGGTGTAAAAAGATTTTGGACTTTTAATCATATCGAAAAGCCGACTTAAAATCGATTTTGATATGCTCATTATCGTCCTCCTCTGCTCAATTATTTCCCGTTATTTCTTTGAGTACATAACGAAACTGAAAAATTTTTTTCTCTTCTATTCCATTAAGCCAAAGTGCTTTTTATAAATCTTCTCCAATGCCCCTTGAACATCTTTATGAAATTTTTCATATCGCTGGAGTAGGTTTCGCGCCTTTGGAGTGATGGAGGACCCTCCTCCGGAAGCGCCTCCTACACGACGTTCCAGAAGAGGGAAATTTAACCTCTCTTCGAGATTTCGCATCAACCGCCAGGCTTTACTGTAAGACATACCCATTTCCGCAGCAGCTTTCGACAATGATCCTGTTCGCTCAACATTCCTGAGGAGTCGATATGGCCCTTCACCAAAAGCCTTGCCATTGTTATCGAGCCAAACTTTATAAGCAATACGCATGATTTTGGTAAGATAAAGCCAAGATTTCTTAACCTTTGATCGTTATATACTTCTGCGAATAACGGATAAATCCTATCACAGACTGAATAATCATGTCAAGATTCCCATTTTTTTCTTTCCCCACCCTGAAAGGATTCTCTGGACATTCGGGCAGGATTTGGAATGGCCAATTTTTTTGCTTGACAAAATTAAAAGGATTAATTAAAGTTAGATTAGTCTAACATTTGGAGGTTATTTATGGAGGCTTTAACACCGAGTCTTGAGGATTATCTGGAAGCCATTTGGACAATAAGTTTGAGGGAGAAAGTTGCGAGGGTGAAGGATATAGCGAAATGTTTGGCGGTGACCACCCCATCCGTGGTAAGCGCCCTGAATGTCCTCTTGGAGAAGAATCTGATTAAACATGAAAGCTACGGGTATATCGAGTTGACGGATCAAGGAGCGTTGAAGGCAAAAGAGGTGGATGAGCATCATAAATTATTATTTACCCTGCTCAATGAAATCTTCGGTATCAATGCTGGAATAGCTTCTAAAGATGCTTGCAAAATTGAACACCATCTTTCAAAAGAGACGGTAAAAAGAATCGAACAGTTTATTCAATTCCTTCAAGAACACCAAGAGGAAAAGACTTTTTTCACCTCAAGATTTAAAGGCTTTGTAGAGAAAGGAGAAGAAGATATGGGAGATAAAAAAGAGAGTAAAGCGGATTTTACCCTAAGGGACCTCAAGCCCGGTGAAAAGGGAAAGGTAGTCAAAATAAAGGGGAAGGGAAATTTAAAAAAGAGACTTTTAGATATGGGAATTGTTCCGGGAACAGAGATTCAGTTGGAGAAAGTCGCCCCATTGGGAGATCCAATCGATATTTTAATTAAAGGTTATCATCTTTCACTGAGGAAGGATGAAGCAAAAGATATTTTAATTACCAGGAGTTAAAAGGATCGTGATTCCGTTATCAATGGCAATTCGGGGTGAGAAGGTAAGGATTATAAGGATATCAGGAGGAAGAGGCTTTGTTCGGAGACTCACCGAAATGGGACTTTACCCTGGAGTGGAGATAGAAATTATTTCTGATGGCCATGTAGGGCCTTTCATTATTGGCCTGGGAGGGTTGAGATTTGGTATTGGATTTGGTATGGCGAAGAGAATATTTGTTGAGCCATTTGGCCCCAAGTAGATTTTTTTTAATTAAAATGTTAGACAATCCTAATATTTTTAGAGATTTCAAATATAAAGGAGCAAGATTATGGAGACGAAAAAATTGAAGATTGGATTGGCAGGAAATCCCAACTCAGGGAAAAGTACGGTTTTTAACCACCTGACCGGCGGTCACGCTCATGTAGGAAACTGGCCTGGAGTGACGGTGGAAAAAAAGGAAGGAAAATTTCAATATCGGGATTACGAGATCACTGTAGTGGACCTTCCAGGAACTTACGCCCTCACTGCCTATTCTATGGATGAAAAGATCGCAAGGGATTTTATCATCAAAGAAAAACCCGATGGGATTGTGGTGATTGTTGATGCCTCAAATCTTGAGAGAAATCTTTACCTGGCCACCCAGCTTCTCGAATTAGGGGCAAATGTCATACTCAATTTAAATATGATGGATATTGTGAGGAATAAAGGGATGGCAATCGATACGAAAAAACTCTCTCAGATCTTCAGGGCCGCCGTCGTGGAGACTGTGGCCAGTAAGGGCGAAGGGATTGACGAATTGAAGGAGGCCATTGTAAATGGATTAAAGAAAAAGAGGGACTCTTTAAGGATCGATTATGGTGAAGATATCGAGATGGAGATAGATCGTCTTGAGAAAAGGGTGAGTATCTCAGGATATCCATCAAGGTGGGTGGCTATTAAGCTTCTTGAAGGGGATAGGGAAATCTTAGAAATGGCAATGAGAGAAGGAGAAGCAATTGAATCCCAGACCGTTGACAGTAAGAAAAGACTTGAAGAACATCAGGGTTACGATCTTGAAACGGCCCTGGTAGAGAAACGATATGCCTTCCTGTCTGGACTTATAAAGGAATCAGTAAGTAAAAAATATGACCTCATAGAACGGCTCGATATCTCGGACAGGATTGATCGGATCCTGGTCAATCGATATCTTGGAATCCCAATCTTTCTCGGAATGATGTGGCTTGTTTTTCAATCTGTTTTTACTGTAGGTGGCCCCCTTTCCGATGGAATCGAAGCCATGATGGGCTGGCTGGGTGAATTCGCTTCTCATGGGATCGAAAGTTTAGGTGGATCAAAATGGCTCTCTTCTCT
>PEUO01000217.1 GCA_002780715.1 Deltaproteobacteria bacterium CG03_land_8_20_14_0_80_45_14 | reverse complement strand
CAGCATGACATGACGGTTCGGTTCTGGTCTTTTTGTCATCCCGAACTTGTTTCGGGATCTCAGTTTTGGGTTTTAGAATTTAGGTTTTAAAGCCCCGCCCTGTGGGCGGGGTTCTTTACTCAACGACGGGGTTCACCCCGTAGTTGAGGCGGTCAATGGGTCACAGAGATATGCAGCGCACAGAATTCTATAGAGGTTTGGTTAATTCCGCTGGCCGCCTTTTTTCAACGACGGGGTTCACCCTCGTGGAGGTAATGGTGACCCTAACGGTCCTTGGGTTTATTCTTCTTATGATTTTTGGAGCTTTCCGGCTCGGTCTCTCCGCTTGGGAAAGGGGGGAATCAACGAAGGAGGAGTTCCAGAAGGTGCGGATTATCTCCCAATTGATTTCCCAGCAGATTAAGTCGATCGTTCCTTATAAAATCAAGACTAAAAAGGCAGAAGGAGATTATCTCGCCTTTGAAGGAAAAGGGCGGTCGTTGAGATTTGTCTCAGCCCTTCCTATCAAGGGCAAACAGCCTGAGGGATTTGTCTATGTTGTTTATGAGTTTAAAGAGGGAAGGGGAGAAGAGGGAGGACGTTTGGTCCTTTATGAGCAGAGGGCTCTGAACCGAGATTTTTTCGAAGATGAGCTAAAGGAAGAATTGGCTATTTTGTTATTGGAAGGGATAGACAATGTCCGCTTTGAATATTATCAAGAGGAGGATCCCAACAAGAATCGGAAAGAGGCTTGGGTTGAGGAATGGAATGCAAGGGAGGCAAAGGAGTTTCCAAAGGCTTTGAAGATGACCATCCTCCAAAAGAATGGGAAAGGGAAGGGAGAAGAATTTCCCATCACTCTTATGGTCTCGCTCCCAGCCTATCGATTTGAGGAGGTAAGAACAACCCCAACCCGATTCGGTCGAAGGGGCGTACAGAGAATACCTCAACAGCAAGGGTATTGATGAAATTAAAATTCCGCAATCCGCAATCCACAATCCGCAATCAGGAAGGCATTGCCCTGGTCATGGTGCTCTGGGTGATGGCTATTCTTTCAGTAGTGGTTTTAGAGTTTTCTTTCGCCATGAGGACTGAGGTTAACATCACCCAAAACTACAAGGAGGAACTACAGCTTTATGGGATGGCTCAAGGAGGGGTTCATCGCGCCATTGCAGAATTGATTTATAAACATGACCCAAAGGTTCAACAACTGAGAAAGACCTTGACGATAGAAGAGATCCCTCCAGATAAGAAAGAGTGGGTGACAGACGGAAGATCTTACTTTCTACCCTTCGGTCAAGGAGCGTGTGAAATCAAGGTGATGAGTGAAGCGGGCAAGGTCAATATTAATTTGGTTTCCGAATCGATGCTTCGAAAGATCATCACCCTGTTAGGTTTAGAAGGAGAGATGAGGGACATCGTCGTCGACTCTATTTTGGATTGGAAGGACCCAGATGATTTCTATCGCGTGAATGGGGCGGAGAATTCCTATTATCAATCTCTGAAAGAGTCCTATTATTGCAAAAATGCTTATTTTGACTCCATTGAAGAGCTTCTTCTTGTCCGGGGAGTGAGCCCCGCCCTTTTTTACGGGGGAAAGGTTGGAAAAAAAGAAGAGGCGGGGGAGAAGATGGATCAGGTTGGATTGAAAGATATCTTCTCGATTTATTCCCCTGGAGTACAGATTGATATCAACAGCGCCGCTCCTGTTGTATTAAGGGTGGCTTTAGGAATTCCGATGGACATATCTCAAAAGGTGGTCAAGGCTCGGGAGGAGAAAACGTTTGATCATCAATTGGACCTTCTCCAAAGAGTGCCTGAACTGAAGCCCTTCTTTGAAGGAGATCCGGAAAAGCAAAATTTTATTCTTTATGGAAGAACCATCATGACGCCTTACTATACCATCGAATCGAAAGCGAATTCGAAAGAGGGAGAATCAGTTCGAGGTTTGAAGGTAATCGTCAAAATAGACATAAAAGAAAAAGAAGGATATAAAATTATCCAATGGGTAGATAAGCCAATGTGATCAGTGACATACTTGTCCTGTTGAGGGGCAGGGAGATAGGCGCTAAATTCGTTTAAATCCCTTCCGTTGAAAGCCTAAGACAGGAAGATGACGAAGAGAAGGGAGAAATGGAGAGGATAGCCATTCAAATACTTGGCCTAAATTGATAAATTTTGGTATAAGAATTGATTGGGTAAAGGGTATATGGCGATGTTTGATACAAGTTTTGGGATTGATTTTAGACAAAACCATCTCGTTCTCACACTGCTGAAGAAATCCTTTCGGAAGATCAGATTGGTGGATTTTGGGATCTATCCCATTCTGCCTGAGGGTCAAAAAGAGGAGAGAGAGGCTCAAATAATCGGTATGATCAATTCCTTTGTCTCAAAACATCAAATCGGCAAAGATCATGTTTTTATTTCCATCCCGAGGGAAAAGGCGGTCGCCCGTTTTATTAAGCTTCCTATTGCCGCCAAAGAAAACCTGCGAAAGGTGATGGAATACGAGGTTCCTAAATATACTCCCTTTGAAAAGGAAGAGATTTACTTTGATTTTCAAATTCTAAAACAGGAAAAGGACTGGCTTCGCCTCTATGCTGTTTTCATCAAGAAGATTGAAGCGGATCCCTATTTATCTTTATTAAAAAAGATCGGTATTGAACCCATTTCAATCCAGATTCCCTCGGTAGGAGCCCTTAATCTTTTCTATTATCATGAAGGAGCAAAAGAGAATGAAATATCAGTTTTGCTTGATGTGGCTGACCCGTTCATTGAGATGAACCTCCTTCAGGGAAAGCAATGGCAGGAGAGTTTTCATCTTTGTATCCCGGAGGAGAAGAAGGAATCAAAAATTCTAAATACTTTTAGACGATCTGGGTTGAAGGAGGATGCTTTTTCAAAGTCGACTTTCTTCGTTCACGGATTAGACATGGATGAAAACCTATTAATCACCCTAAAAGAAGAGAATCAGATTAAAGGGGTTTCATGGCCGCCGTTGAATCGAATCGAAGTCGAGAGAGAGAAATTGCCTGCCCTTCAAAAAATTTACGCCTCCATCGGTGTTCCTTTGAAGGGACTGATTAAAACTCGGGTGGATCTTAACCTCCTCCCCTTGGAAAGGCGAAAAAAAGTGAGGGAGATCGGAAGGCCTCTCTCCGTTGCCTTGACGTTCATCGCATTGCTCCTCGCTCTGACTTGGGGAGTGGGAGTATACCAGCGGTACAGTAATGAATTGGCTACGATCAACGCCGAGATTAAAAAGAAAAAGCCTGAGGTGGAGTCTGTAGAAAAACTGCAAAAGGAAAAAGAGGGGTTGGCGAAGGAGGTCTTTGAGCTTCAGAAAATTAAATCGGAAGAGACCAGTAAGGTAGAAATTCTGCGGGAATTGACCCAAATCTTACCCGATACGGTATGGATCTGGAATTTTAAATATACCGGGAAGGAGATGGAAATCAGCGGATATGCCGATTCGGCCTCGGACTTGATCCCCCTCCTGGACAAGTCTCCTCTCTTCGAAAAAGTTGAATTCTTGGCCCCTGTGACAAAGGAAAGGCAGATGAAGCCCGGTGGAGATAAGGAAAAAGAACGGTTCAGAATCAAAGCAAAACCGGAGGGGAGAAGAATAGGATCTTGAAGCAGTTGGCATTCTTAAAAAAATTGAATTTTTCTCAGAAAAAAGCGCTCTGGGTGGTCATTGCAGCGGCCGTGGCCATCTTGATCTATTTCCTCGGGGTCCTTCCTCTTGTTGAAGCGAAAAAGAAGGCGGAGCAAGAGATCATCTTGAAAAAGAAAGTGATATTGAAATATGAGGAGTATCTGAAGAATCGCAAGATCATTGAAGAGGAGCTTAAACGAACGCTCAAAGTGCATGAGACAGTTCAACAGAGACTCCTCGCTGGTGAGACACCCCAACTGGGAGCGGCAAATCTTCAAGAAATCGTGAAAAAGCTTTCAGAGAAGAATCATATTGCGATCAGGAGTTTCAGAAACC
>PEUO01000153.1:1882-15159 GCA_002780715.1 Deltaproteobacteria bacterium CG03_land_8_20_14_0_80_45_14 | reverse complement strand
CCTCTTCAGGGGTAAGATTTCCCTTTGTCTTTTCCTTCAACAACCCGATGAGGTCTATCGTCTGTTTGGCTAAAGGAAGGTTTTTAACTGATTTTTGAGTGAAGGGATCTTGAATTTCTCCCAACTGAATGAGAACTGAAGTACTTAAAGAAAAGATGAAATTAGTAAAATCGATTTCAGGAAGCGGCCCTTCCTGGGCAGAAGTATCATCTCTGGGAGTTTCCTCGCTCTTCCCCTCTTCCTTGATTTGAGGTTCCTCCTTCTCTTCCTTCTTTACACTAAACCTTTTGTCTCTTACAACAAAACCCTTTTCTTGGTCTTCGTCCCTTTTATCATTTCCCATCGCAACCTCCAAAAAATCAACCCTATTTTTATAGTCATTTTGCCTAAAAAATAAGGGCCTCGTCTAAAGGCAACGGTAAAGATGCCCGTATCGTCAAACGGTAACGATGTTCGTCTTCGAAATCTTTAACCCTAACCTTTTGACGATATACGAAACAGGCTTCGTTGCCGTAACCTTAACCTTGTGAATAATTAATAAAATCAAATATATATAAAAAATACTTGACTTTTCAAGCATCCATATTATATTATGATGTTAGCACTCTAATAGAAAGAGTGCTAATTTGTCTGAGGGGTGGTTTAAATGCCAATTCCAAATCTTCCAGTTGTCAAGAATTACTTAGAATCCTATCTTTTACAGATCAATCGGTTTCCACTCTTAACCCAAGAGGAAGAATTTCAACTTGCCGTAAGATATGGTAAAGACAATGATATTGAAGCTGCTCAGAAATTGATTACATCAAATTTAAGGTTTGTTGTCAAGATCGTCTTTGAATATAAGTCTTATGGGGTTAAACTTCTTGACCTCATTCAAGAGGGGAATATCGGCCTGATGATGGCGGTAAAAAAGTTTGATCCTTACAAAGGGTATCGATTCACATCTTATGCTATCTGGTGGATCAGGGCCTATATCCAAAATTTTATCATAAAAACTTGGAGCTTAGTTAAGATCGGGACGACCCAAGCACAAAAGAAACTTTTCTATAAGATTGGAAAGGTAAGGAAGGCATTGGAATTGAACGGAGAGAACGAGAAGAAATATGAGCTTCTGGCCCGCGATTTAGATGTTGCCAAAGAGGATATTATTGAGATGGAACAGAGGATGTCTTCAAGAGACCTCTCTCTTGATACTCCTTTTGACGAAAGCCAGGAACTCACCCACCTCGAACTTCTTAAAGAGGAATCTCCTAATCAAGAAGAGACCTTTGCAGAGGAAGAAGAAAAAAGGATTCGGGAGCGCGAGGTTCAGAATGCGATGAAACGTTTAAACGAGAAAGAGGTCTATGTAATTAAAAATAGGATTATGGCCGATGATCCCCTCACCCTCCAGCAAATTGGAGATCACCTCAAACTCTCAAGGGAGCGGGTGAGGCAGATTGAAAGTGAAGCATTAAAAAAGTTAAAAAGAGAGTTCAGCGCCAGATTAGAACTGCAAGCCTAAAGGGGAGGGTTTCAGAATGCCTATTTATGAATATCAATGTAACCAATGCAACAAGGTCTTTGAGATCTTTCATAAAATAGATGAAGATTGTAAAGTGACTTGTCCAAAATGCCTGGGGCCAGCGAAAAAGCTGATTTCAGCAACCAACTTTGTCTTGAAAGGATCTGGTTTTTATGTAAACGATTATCCCTCAAAAAGTAGAAAGGAAGGGAAAAAGACAGAGAAAGAAGGAACAGAAAAAGGACAAAGCGCAAAAGGTGAGAAGAAAAGGGCAGAGAAAAAGACTGATTAGGTAAAATGTTTCCCGACCTATGTCCCGGTCCAGGAACTTTAACAGAAGGTCTACTTTTTCCGAGAACCTTTCCTTTTTTTCAATAATTTTACCACATCATCGAGGATCAATTGCGAAACCTCTTCCTTGGTCATGAATGGAAGGTCTTTTACTTGACCAGATGGGTATAACATCTTGACTTGATTGGTATCCGAACCAAAACCTGCCCTTGGCTTGGTCACATCATTCACCACAATAAAATCCAGATTTTTTTCCAGCATTTTCTTTTTAGCATTAGCAATCAAATCTTCTGTTTCTGCAGCAAATCCAACGAGAATTCGATTTCCTTTCTTCTTTCCAAGTTCTTCAAGGATGTCTTTCGTTCTCTCCAGCGCTAAGGTATATTCGGAATCTCCTTTTTTTATTTTTTTCTCGCTGATCACCTTCGGACGATAATCTGAGACAGCCGCCGCCTTGATCACAACGGAACATCCCTTCCAATGTGTAAAAACAGCTTTTCTCATTTCCTCCGCTGACCGGACGGGCACCCATTTAATATCTCTACGTGGGAGAGGAAGAGAGGTGGGGCCTGTAACCAAAATAACCTCTGCCCCTCTGCGTTTGGCCATCTTTGCTAGGGCATATCCCATCTTCCCGGAGGAGCGATTGGTGATGAACCGCACTGGATCGATAGGCTCTTGAGTAGGCCCCCCTGTGATCAGGATCTGTATCCCTTTCAAATCCTTGGGGGATAAAAGATCTTCCATTTTCTCCACCACCTCATTCAGTTCAGGCAGCCTTCCCTTCCCATACCAATGACAAGCCAATTCCCCTTCTCCGGGTTCCAAAAGATAGTAGCCTCTCTCAAGTAATGTCTGAATATTTTTCTGAAGAGCTTTATTCTCCCACATATTGACATTCATTGAGGGAACAAAAAGAACCGGCGCTTTGGTGGCCATCACCATGGTGGAGAGGAAATCATCAGCAATCCCATTGGCAATCTTTCCAATAATATTCGCCGTGGCGGGGAGGATCACAACCAATTCTGCCAGATCAGCCAATGCAATATGGCCGATCTCCGCATCCTCAAGCAGAGCAAACGGATCGGTCACAACTGGATTTCCTGAAAGGGTTTGAAAAGTGAGCGGAGTGATGAATTTCTGGGCATTTTCGGTCATGGTGACATGGACATCCACCTCTTCCTTGACTAATAGCCTGACAAACTCGGCAGCTTTATAAGCAGCAATCCCGCCCGTGACCCCTAAAACAACCTTTTTCCCTTTTGGCATGAATAATCCTATATCACAAAAAGGGCCCGTTCTCAATAGAGAATTAATCCCAAAAAGATTTGACCCATTCGACGGCGTCAAGACCCACCTCTGAGAATGGTGTATAAATGGCCATTGAGTCCTAAGTGATATTGGAAAGGCTGAGCAAACCCAGGGATTAATAGTGAGAAGACGAAGGGTTGACATTCTATTCATCCGTTGTTATCTTCGCTTTTAATAGGGATGAGGGAGAGGATGGAAAATGACAGAGAGGGATCCGATCGAGTTGATCAAAGAGCAACTCAGCAAAGTGGATGAATTGACAGGCTTTCATGCCGACCATGAAAATTTTAAACACTGGCAGTCCGAAACCAAAACGATTTTAGAGAAGGTCTTCGGTTCTAAATCTATCTACTATCAAAATTTCTTAGCCCTCCGATTTCGAGAGATGAGCGTCAAGGCCTTTGCTTCAGCTGAGATCGATAAGATCAACGCCACACGCTATCAAAAGGATCTCGAGAATGTAAAAAATATCCTTCAATCAACGATCAAAGAATTGACACTGGATAGAACCCTCTTTAAAAAAATCCGGACCACGCCAAAGACCGTGGAGGTCACCCTCAGGGGCGAATATTTCATCTCTTCTGGAATCGAGGAATCCGGTTTAATTCAGGCTATCAAAAACGCCTTTGAAGGAAGCGGGCTGATTCCGATTCTGGATACGGAAGCCTCCCGAAAAGGGGAATTCTTTCATCAACGAATCGATCAGATCAAACGCGCCAAGTTTGGAATCTATGATCTCTCAACCCTTGAAAAAACTGAAACCCTCCTCGAAATTGGTGCAGCCCTGGCCATGGGAAAAGAGGTTATCATTATTTATAAAAAAGGATTCCATCTTGCTGAAACGATGAAGCAACTGAAACGAATCGAATATGAAGATGTCTCTGACCTTACCGAGAAATTAAGAAAAAAAGTTTCGGGCTGAGGAAATCTCCCCAAATGACATAGCTTGTTACCCATAAAACTTAGAATAAACCCGCTTTGTAAAGATTGGAAAGCACACTCACCTCCCTTTTCTAATGCAACAACAGGGTTTATATCCGCTCAAAAATGGCTGCAATGCCCAAACCGCCTCCCCCGCAGATGCATTCCAGGCCATAGTGGCTGTTACGCCGTTTCATCTCGTGAAGAAGTGTCACCAGCACCCGGGTGCCTGTACAGGCAATTGGATGCCCGAGGGAGATGCCAGATCCATTGACATTGATCCTTGGATAATCTTTTTCCGTGAGCTTCATCATTTTCAGATCTGCAAGGACCTGTGCGGCGAAGGCTTCCTGGATCTCGATCAGATCCATCTGATGGAAATCCAAACCGGATTTCTTCAAAGCCTTCTCAACTGCTTTGGGCACCGTTAGATAAGTACGGCAGGGATCCGAACCCACAACGGCAAAGGCTTTGATATAAGCCAATGGCTTTATCCCAAGTCTTTTGGCCGTCTCCTCGGAAGTCATCACGCAGGCAGCAGCGCCATCGTTTTCAGTGGAGGAATTTCCGGCCGTACAAACACCTCCAAGGACGGGCTTGAGTTTGGACAATTGCTCCAAGGTGGTATCTGCCCGCGGATTTTCATCTCGATCAACGATCATTTTCCCTCCCTTGGGATTTAGAACGGCGACAGGAATAACCTCCTCTTTAAATTTGCCCGATTCTATGGCTGCGCAGGCCTTCTTATGACTCTCGAGGGCCCATCGATCACAGTCTTCCCGTCGAATGCCCTCTTCTTTAGCGGCGGTCTCTGCCCAGGACATCATGGATGGCAGTATCCCGTACCTCTCCTCAGGTTGAGACATCACTCTGGCTCGTTGGATTCGATCATAAAAAGGAATTCCCCATATCGAAAGGTCTCCATGTCCACGAGGCATCCCTTTTTTACCGCCGATTCCCCATTTGATATCGCCAGGGATATAAAACTCAGCAGTGCTCATACTTTCAACCCCGCCTGCCACAATGATATCCGCATTATCCGATTGAATCTTCATCGCTGCAAAACAGATCACATCCAGTCCTGTACAGCAGCGCCTGTCCAAGGTGATTCCTGGAATGGAGTCTGGCCAACCCGCCTTGAGAAGAGACATACGTGCGATGTTGACATATTCACCGCTCTGGTAGGACTGACCCAAAATGACCTCGTCGGTCTGAGCCGGATCCACTCCAGCTCTCTTGACAGCTTCGTTCAAAACCAGAGCGCCTAAATCATAGGCGGCCACTTCTTTTAACGCCCCCATGTATCTCCCAACCGGTGTCCTGACTCCACTGATAATGACAACTTTCTTCAATGCTCTCTCCTTTCTATGTTTTAGGTACCCCATGACACATTTCCCTCTACTCATATTTTACTGTATGCTTTTTGTCAACCCAATCTTTAGAGAGCTCCGAAAAATCTATACTTCCATGATTACACAGACGGAGTCCCTGACTTTTTATACAATAGGAAGACAGATAGTATCTTGACAGGGACATTTAAGTATGATTAGTTTTAATCTCCCTGGTCATAATATTGAATGACAACATGGCAAGAACTCACGACCCCAAGAGGTTCAAGGAAATATCTTGCGTGGATAGATTTAATCAAAACATATTTAAGAAAAAAAGAGACGGAGGATTCCAATGTCCTGCAAAAATTTGATCTATGAAACGGATGATAGAATAGGCATTATCAAAATCAACCGACCCGAAGTGAGGAATGTCCTGAATTGGGAGACATGGATGGAGTTAGAGGACGTATTAAAGCGGTTGCATTCAGAACCCAACATCAGGGTGGGCATCATCACCGGTGTCGGGGATGAGGCATTCATTGCTGGAGCTGACCTTCGAATGCTCAAGGACCGAACCCCTCAAGATGCAGTCAATGCCTCGAAGAAGGCCAACGAGATCCTCCTTTTTATGGAATCGATGGAAGAGCCCATGATTGCAGCAATCAATGGTTGGGCATTGGGAGGAGGTTGTGAGATCGCCTTGGCCTGCGATATACGAATTGCCAGCGAGAAGGCTCAGATCGGCCAGACAGAAGTTCGAGTGGGGATCATGCCCGGCTACGGAGGGAATGTCCGTCTGATGCGACTCATTGGGCCTGGTCGGGCTAAAGAGATGATCTTTACAGGAAAAATTGTGAATGCAGAAGAAGCGCAAAGAATAGGATTGGTCAATCGTGTGGTCCCGCATCAAAAGCTGATGGAGGAAGCAATAGCTTTAGCCCGGCAGATTGCTCAGGGACCCGCTTCCATCCATTTAGCAAAGCAATCCATGTTTCATGCCTCTCAGCTCTCTTTAAGAGAGGCATTGATGAAGGATTCGGAGATCTATGGGGAAGTCTACAAGACCAAAGATTTTAAGGAAGGAGTGACCGCCTTCTTGGAGAAGAGAAAACCAGTTTTTAGGAATGAGTAGTCCATGTGGGTGTTGGTTGAAGAGACGGGTTTACCCCGTTAGAAATTCCAGTCGTTGCGACTCGAAACCGAGCGGGGCATTATTTCTAACGGGGTAAAGGAGACAATAGCCATGTTCTATGAACTGAGCGATGAGCAAAAAGAATTTCAAAAAAAAGTTCGAGAAATTTATGAGAGAGAGGTCAGCCCTCTGGTCGAAGAATATGAGAGCAAAGAGACCTTTCCCGTTCAACTCTTTCGAATCCTGGGTGCGGAGCATCTTCTGTGCCTGCGATGTCCCAAGGAATATGGTGGTCCTGGCCTGGATAAGATCTCTGAATGTATCTCAATGGAGGAGTTAAACCGGATCTGTGCAGGCATAGGATCGGGCATCATGGTTCAGGGAGGGTTAGCGACAGACCCCCTCCTCCATTATGGTTCTGAGGATTTGAAACAGAAATACTTGCCCTCTGCTGCTCAAGGAGAAAAGATCGGCGCCTTTGCGTTGACGGAGCCGGATGCAGGCTCAGATGCGTCAGGAATCCGGACGACTGCCATAAGACAAGGAAATGGTTACCGGCTCAATGGGATGAAGACCTTCATCACGAATGGAACGATCTGTGATTTTGTGACCGTTGCTGCCTATACTAATCCTGAGCGAAGAGGAACGGGGATCAATCTCTTCGTTGTTAATCGTGAGGATCCCGGATTTTCTGTAATCAAAAAGCTTGAAAAATTAGGGAATTATTCTTCGGATACGGCGGAATTGGCTTTCGATGATTGCTACGTTCCCAAAGAAAGGATGATCGGAGAACGGGAAGGCGGGGGATTGGGACAGTTGGAAGAAACCCTCAAATCGGGAAGGCTTACCTATGGGGCCAGAAGTACAGGAGTAGGCCAGGTAACATTTGACACTATCCTCTCCTATATCAAAGGAACCCAGAGACATGGACAACCTCTTGCAAGGTCACAGGCCATTCGATTTATGATGGCGGAGATGGCGATGTCACTTGAGGCTATGCGTTATATGACCTATCGAGGCGCTTGGCTTTTTGATCGAGGTCTCGCCACGATGAAGGATGCCTCGATCGTTAAGCTCTTCTGTACGGAATCCCTACAGAGGATCGTTCAAAAGGCAATGGCCATCCAAAAGAATATCGGGCTGATGATGGAAAATCCTATCCAGAGATTCCTTCGTGATGCGAGATTGTTCAAGATCCCGGAAGGAACCTCTGAAATCCAACACTTAGTGATCGCTCGAGAATTGGGACTATAGGAGGAAGGAGAATGGATTTTGAATTATCCGATGAGCAGAAGGATGTTCAAAAGGCGGCCAGGGAGTTTGCCGAGGGGGAGTTCGACCCGGACCTAGCCTTAGAACTGGATCAGAAAGGGAAATTTCCGGAATCGATATGGAAGAAGGCTGCTCAATTAGGGTTCATTGGAATTCATTATCCCGAAGAGTTTGGGGGTCAGGGGTTAGGGTTCTTTGAAAACCTTCTGGTCATTGAAGCCTTCTGCAGGGTTGATTCCGGAATCGGGAGCGCCCTGAGCAGCGTAGATCTGGGTTCAGAGGTCATTCTGAAATTTGGCTCCAGCGAACAGAAGAATCAATTCCTTACTCCTCTCACAAAAGGAGAGAGACGACTGGGTATTGCCTTTGCTGAATCGGAGGACAGTAGAGACCTTACAACCATCTCCACGATCGCAGAAAGGAGGATGGATGGATATTCCATCCACGGGAAAAAAAGTTTCGTACTCAACGCTTCTCTGGCAGATTCCTTTATCACCCTCTGTCAAGAACCCAGGGAAGGATGGATTACATTGATGATCGAACGAGAAAAGGATGGTATCGAAGTTCATCCCATTGAAAAGATTGGATGGAGGATGATCCCCTTCGGAGATCTCCTTTTCAAAGAGGTTCCGGTACCAACTGGAAACCGGATAGGACGGGAAGGGGAAGGGATGGCCCATGTTAACCATTGTTATCAAGCAATGGGGCTAAAAAGCGCAGCTCAAGCCCTGGGCGCCGCACAGGGGGCCTTTGATCGTGCCATGCAATATGCCAAACAGAGGGAACAATTTGGCAAAAAGCTTTCACAGTTCCAGGTCATTCGGCATAAACTGGCTGATATGGCTGTAAGTATTGAGGTGGCTCGTTGGCTCACCTATAAGGCCGCTGCAGAGTATGATCACAAAAGGATTGATCCCGGATTCCTCTCCATCGCCCAATTGGAGGTAGGAAGGAGATTGGTGGCAATAGTCGATGAGTCCCTTCAGATCTTTGGGGGTTACGGTTATATTGCTGAGCAGGCCATTGAACACTACTTCCGGGACGCCTGGGCAATTGGGGTAGAGCTTGGAACAGAGGAAGAGCAGAAAGATTTGATCGCTGAGATCATGTTGGGACCTTTTACGTCTTTTTCCCCACCTTCCGTTAAATAGTTCAAGGGATCCTCATCATTGAAGCCCCCATGAAGATCGTATGGAAAAGTCTTGACATGATCAGGGTTTTGGGTATATATAATTTTCTGTATACAGTATCCAAAATTCTGGTCAGGAGGTGATTGTTCATGGAAGATGCTCAACTCCTTAAAAATGTTACTGTTTTAAGTCTGGAACAGGCAACTGTCCTCCCCTATTTAACCCTCCGTTTGGCTGAGGATGGAGCCAATATCATTCGGATGGAACATCCTGTTTACGGAGACCCCAACCGTAGAATCGGAGATGATGTGTTGAAAGAGGATCGAATGTTCTCCTATTATCTCTCCATCAATGCCGGGAAAAAGGCTCTCACTCTGGACATAGGAACCCCTGAGGGACAGGAGATTCTGAAGAAGCTGATCCTCAAATTGAAGGTAGATATCTTTGCCACCAATCAACTCCCCAGAAATTACCCCAAACTCGGAATCGAATATAAGATGCTCAAAAAAATCAAAGAGGACATCATCTGGTTGGGAATGACCGGTTTTGGTCCCCAAAATAATGAGGCGGCTTATGATCCAGTGCTCCAAGCCAGAGGCGGGTTAATGGAACTCACCGGAGAAAAAGGAGGAAGTCCTCAGGTGATGGGAATCCCACTTCCTGACATGGGTGCCAGCGAACACGGCTATGGTCTTTTGATGAAGGCTCTCTACAAAAGGGCAGTTACCGGTCAGGGAAGTCGGATTGATCTCTCGATGTTCGAAAGTACCGTCTCCTGGCTCACCCAGGCGATCACTCATACGGTTACTTTCAAGAAAAAAGTCAGCCGAAGGGGGAACACCCACGAATTCTTTGCACCGGTCTCTGTTTATGAGACGAAAAATGGTTATGTTTACATCGCCGTCGGGAATGATCGGCAGTGGGAGACGATGACGAAGATTCCAGGGTTCGAATCCCTTTATAAAAAGGAATATGAAAGAAATGCTGGCCGGATTGCGGATGTGGACAGCTTAAATAATGTAATCAATGCCATCACCAAAAAAATTACAACCGCAGAACTGATTGATATTTTCAACAAGGCCACCATTGCCATTTCCAAAGTGAACACGATTGAAGAAGTGGTGGAGGATCCATTGGTCAAACCAAATCTGATTCGAAGCAAAGATTCCAAGACAGGGGTGGAGATTACCATTGCACCCCCTCCTTTCAATTCCCCTTATCTGAAATCGGTTAATCGGATGCTCAGCTTTCCCCCACGATTCGGGGAACATAACGAAGAAATCTATAGTGGGCTTTTGGGATACGGTGCTGCCCAGTTGAAAGGGTTCAAGGAGAAGAATATCATTTAAACCTAAAAGGGTTCAAGGATTCGAGGGTCCGTGGGTTCAAGTGTTAATTTTTTGCAAGGAGCTTTTCGCTTGACCCCTTGAATCCTAGACCCCTTGACCCCTTTAGAAATGACGAAAGGAGCAACTCATGGCGCTTGATTTCACTTTTACCGAAGAGCAAGAATTCTTCAGGCAGATGGTCCGGGATGCGGTGAATCGGTTGATCATGCCCAGAGTAAAAGAATTGGATGAGAAAGAAGAATTCCCCTGGGATCTCTGGAAAGAATTTGCTGCACTCGGATATCTGGGCCTGAGGCATGAAGAAAAATATGGTGGGATGGCCACTGACACCATCTCCCAAATGATTTTCTACGAAGAATTGGCAAGAGGATCCTGTGGATTTGCCATGGCGGCGATCATGCAAATTCTCATGGGAACTTACTTCATTGCCCTTTTTGGAAGTGAGAACATCAAACAGAGAATTCTTGTACCAGCGATAAAAGGCGAGAAAATTGGAACGATCTGCTTTACTGAAGACCAGTCCGGTTCTGACCTGGGCGGAACAAGGACTTTAGCGACCAAAGTGGATGGGGGCTGGAGGATCAACGGAAGAAAACAGTGGATCACCAACGGACCGATCGCTGATTTTACCACCGTCATGGCAACGGTTGATCCAAAATTGGGGCTCAAAGGTCTTAATTTCTACTTGGTTGAAAAGAAAACAGCAGATCGTGATGGGTTCACCCCCGGTCAGAGGCTCCATAAATTAGGTTCCCGCTGCTCCGTGACGGGCGAATTAGTTTTTGACAACGTATTCATCCCCGATGAGAACTTCTTAGGTGAGCAAATTGGTAAAGGCGTTCAATATGCAGGAGATATTCTCAACGAAGTCCGCATCATGACGGCGATGAACGCCTTAGCCATCGCAAAAGGAGCGATGGAGGATGCAAGGGGGTACGCCAAAAACCGGATCGCTTTTGGAAACCCCATCAGTAAGTATCAGTTGATCCGGGAAAAATTTGCAAAATATTGGGCCTGGTATGAGGTCTCATGGAATTACACTTATAAATGCGCATGGATGATTCAAAACAAAATCACCTGTACCAATGAGTGCATGCTGGCCAAATATCATGCCACAGAGATGTGTATGTACGCCGTCGAAGAGGCGATGAGGATTTATGGCGGGAATGCCTTCTGCACAGAATATCCACCCCAACGATACTGGAGGGATGCTAAATTCTTGCTTTACGGTGGCGGCACCCATGAAGTGTTGTGTGACTATCTGGGAAGAATCTTTTGTAAAGATTGAAACGGTGAATGGTGAATCGTGCTGGTGATTCGGTAACTCAACCCTTTAGGGTTGATTCTTGATCAAGGCTGAAGCCTTGAGTTACAGAAATTTTCGAGGAGTTCAACGAATGGAGATTTATGTTCTGGTGAAACAGGTTCCTGATCCAGAGGCGCTCATCAAGGTCAAATCGGATTCTGAATTGGAGATCGAGAATAAATATTTCACCAACTTCTTTGATGAATTTGCTATCGAAGCAGGTTTAAAATTGAAAGAAAAGTTTGGTGGCAAGGTCACCGTTTTGACCGTCGACAATAAAAAAGTTGACGCCTTGAGAAGAGGAATCGCCATGGGCGCGGATGATGCAATTCAGATCACGGACCCCGCCTTGGAGGGCTCGGATCAGTTTGCTATCGCCAAAGCCTTGGCCGCCTATCTCAAAGATAAACCCTTTGATCTCATATTAGCGGGAAGGCAGGCCATGGACGATGACGCAGGAATCGTGGGGCCTGCTGTCGCTGAGTTATTGGGGATTCCACACGTCAATACAATCCTTGGCCTTGAGGTGGATGACCCAAAGAAAGGGGTAAAGGTGATCCGGGAAGTAGAAGGTGGAAAAGAAATCCTCTCCTGTTCGCTTCCTGCACTCTTTACTTGCCAGAAAGGTTTAAATAATCCTCGCATCCCCCAAGTGATGAATGTCATGAAGGCAATGAAGGCACAGATTAAAAAGATGGATCTGGCTGCTCTGGGGTTAAGCGCAGCCGATGCGGGTGGTCAAGCGGCTAAAATAAAGGTTCAGAAATATTTACCGCCCCCTAAGAGACTACCTGTGAAAATGATTAAAGAGGATTTTCCGGAGAATGTGAAGACACTGGTTAAACTTCTAAGGGAGGAAGCCAAAGTAATTTAGAGTTACGAGTTACGAGTTAAAAAACCCGAAACCTGAAACTCGAAACCTGAAACATTAAACGAGGTGCATCATGCCTAACGAAATCTGGGTCTTGGCAGAGCAAGTGGACGGTAGAGTGAAAAAGATCACTTTCGAACTCCTCACAGCCGGTGCCGGGTTTTCAAAAAAGACGAATCAGGCAGTCGGAGCTGTCCTTCTGGGAAACGGCCTTCAAGAAGCAGTAAAGAGCCTCACCCCTTATGCTGACAAAATCTATCTTATTGATGACCCTGCCCTTGCTTCATACACTTCCGATGCCTATTTGATCAATATGGCTCCCTTCATTAAGGAACATCAACCCTCTGTTCTTTTGGGAGGAGCCACTTCCACAGGAAAGGATCTTTTCCCAAGGCTGGCTATGCATCTCCAAACAGGTTATGCGCCTGACTGCACAGGTCTGACCATGGAAGAGAATGGAAAGCTTGTCGCCAAACGTCCGCTCTACGGTGGAAAAGTCTTTGCAGAGATGGCCTTTTCTGAGGCTAAGCCTCAGATGGCTACAGTGAGAAATAATACTTTCCTTGTCAACGAAAACCTTGGTAAGTCAGCCCAGGTCATTTCAATTTCTTCTCATACCGATCCTTCTTCGTTGAAAAAGAAGGTCGTCGGATTGGAGAAGGCAGCTGGAACAAAGTTGGATATTACAGAGGCTGAAATCGTGGTAGCGGGAGGAAGGGGAATCAAAGCGCCTGAAAATTTTAAGATCATTGAAGAGTTAGCTGATGTGCTAAATGCATCAGTGGGAGCCACTCGGGCCACGGTGGATGAAGGCTGGAGGGATCAGAAAGATCAAATCGGAAAGAGTGGAAAGAATATC
>PEUO01000153.1:0-1873 GCA_002780715.1 Deltaproteobacteria bacterium CG03_land_8_20_14_0_80_45_14 | reverse complement strand
CTCTACATGGCCTTTGGGATTTCGGGCGCCATCCACCATGTCCTGGGAATCGGCACGTGTAAAACAGTGGTAGCTGTAGATACTGATCCGAATGCCCTCATTTTCAACTATGCAGACTACGGGATAGTCGGAGATCTCTTCCAAATTGTGCCAGCCTTGACAGAAGAGCTGAAAAAAGCCCTGACCGAAAAGTAGCCGCAACCTTTATGGTTGCGAACACTTAAACGCAGGCTAAAGCCTGCGGCTACGGTTTTATAAGTTCCATTACTTTAAAATAAATTCGCTATGCGCTTTGCGCTATGCTCTATGCGGTGAATTAGTGATGGACAAAGTGGATGTCATCATTGTGGGCGGGGGATTAGCAGGTCTTTCCTGCGCTTATGAATTGGCTGATTCAGGAATGACCGTGATCGTCCTGGAGCGAGGAGATTTCTCAGGGAGTAAAAATGTGACGGGAGGAAGAATCTATCTGAGCCCCCTCCGAAATTACCTCCCAGATCTCTGGAAAGAGGCGCCTTTAGAAAGGCACGTGACGAAGGAGTTTATCACCTTATTGGGCCAAAACAACTCGACCACCTTTGAATTTTATAGCGACCGATTTAATCGAGAACCCTATCCCAGTTACACCATCCTCAGGGCAAAATTCGATCGTTGGCTCGCCGATCTCGTTTCAGAAAAAGGAGTGTTCGTCATACCTCAGAAGAATGTGAATGATCTCATCAAAGAAGGAAAAAGGGTCATCGGAATCAAGGCTGAGGATGAAGAGATCGGAGCAGACTGTGTGGTGGCCGCAGATGGAATTCTTTCCTTCATCGCTGAAAAGGCAGGACTCCGGAAACCCTTTCAACCCCAACATTTTGCCCTGGGTTTTAAAGAGGTCATTGCCCTTGATCCAAAAACCATTGAGGACCGATTCCGGCTCGGAGAAAAAGAGGGGGCGGCCCAACTCTTTGTCGGAACCCTTACCAAAGGCATCATGGGAGGAGGCTTTCTCTATACCAATCAGGAGAGTCTCTCTTTGGGAATCGTGGTGGGAATTCACTCTCTCAATCAAAGAGAACCCCGCGAGGAAGTTTATAAATTCTTAGACGAATTTAAAGAAAGGCCCGAGATAAAAAATCTGATCAGGGGCGGAGAGGTCGTTGAATACTCCGCCCATCTCATCTCTGAGGGGGGTATCCACATCAAACCGAAAGTCTACGGAGATGGGATTTTAGTCACCGGGGATGCAGCAGGCCTTGGTCTCAACATGCTGGTTACAGCAAGAGGAATGGAATATGCCGTGGCTTCAGGAGTCCTGGCAGGCCGGACCATAAAAATGGCAAAAGAAAAGAACGACTTTTCAGCCTCCACTTTAGCCCATTACGAGAAACTTCTAAATGAAAGTTTTATAATTAAAGAAATGGACAACTTTAAAAATTCTCTTTCGATCCTGGAGAACAAAAGGCTCTTCTCCAAATACCCTCAAGAGATTTCCAATCTCTTCGAGAAAGTGATGAGGGTGGATGAGAATCCCAAAGAAGGTCTTTATAAAACCATTTGGGAAGGATTAAAGAAAGACTTTCTTAATCTCCAAACGTTTAAAGACTGGTTGCAATTTAGAAAAATGTAGCCCCTGTGGGGAAATTCTAAATTCGAAGCACGAAATCCGAAACAATATCAAATGACTGAAACCCAAAATTCAAAACTCAGTAGAAAATAACGTTTTGGAAATTGGGACATTTGAATTTAGGATTTGTTTCGAGATTCGGATTTCGAATTTCGGATTTTTTGAAAACCATTTGATGATATAAGATAATACCCAAAAAAGAGGTTATTTTCATGAAGATCACCGAAAAGTTGGCCCTCGATGCTTTTAAAAACGATAAAGAAA
>PEUO01000056.1 GCA_002780715.1 Deltaproteobacteria bacterium CG03_land_8_20_14_0_80_45_14 | reverse complement strand
TTGTCATTCTGAGCGAAGCCCTGCCTGCCGGCAGGCAGGGAAGAATCTCAATAGTTTGTGAACTCACCGAGAATTGCTGGAATCACGTGGTTTAAATCACGTTATTTCCTACGTAAGGAGGTGAAGGGACCATTGAAATTATCCATTGAGATGTATATCATCCTCGTTTCTGTGATTGCATTTCTCGGAGGGATCATTGGATTCCTTGTGAGAAAGAGATTTTCTGAGGCCAGGATTATTTCTGCAAAGGAGGTCGCTAAGCGCCTGATCGAGGAAGCTGAGAAAAAGGCAGAGATATTAAAAAAGGAAGCCCTCCTCCAAGCCAAAGATAAATTTTATCAAGAAAAAGCTGAGTTTGAAAAAGAGACGATGGAGAAACGTCAAGAACTTCAGAATCTGGAGAGAAGGCTCATTCAGAGAGAATCTCATCTGGACAAAAAGATCGAGCTTCTGGATACCAAAGAAACAGACATCACTCGCCGGGAAAAAACTTTGATCCAACAAGAGAAAACGATTCAGGAACAGGAGAAAAAGATGGCTGCCATTCTCGAAAAGCAGCGTATTCAATTGGAGAACATTGCAAAAATGTCTTCGGAAGAGGCAAAGCGATTATTGATGGAATCCATGGAGAATGAGGCAAAGCATGAAGCAGCCAAAGGGATAAAAAAGATTGAAGAGGAAGCCAAGGAGCTCGCCGATAAAAAGTCAAAAGAGATTATCAGTTTGGCCGTTCAACGTTATGCTGGAGAGTATGTTGCTGAGAAGACGGTTTCTGTCGTCAATCTGCCAAATGAAGAGATGAAGGGTCGCATCATCGGTCGTGAAGGTCGAAACATCCGAGCCCTCGAAGCGGCCACAGGGATTGATCTGATCATCGATGACACGCCAGAAGCGGTGATTCTTTCAGGATTCAACCCCGTTCGGAGGGAGATTGCCCGAATTGCCTTGGAACGCCTGGTGAGCGATGGACGCATCCATCCTGCACGAATTGAAGAGATTGTTCAAAAAGTGGAGCAGGAAGTAGAAACATCCATCCGTGAGGCAGGGGAACAGGCGACTTTTGACGTGGGCGTCCACGGCATGCATGCGGAATTGATTAAACTCATCGGTCGGCTCAAATATCGGACGAGTTTCGCCCAGAATGTTTACCAGCATTCTTTGGAAGTAGCATTTCTTTGCGGGGTGATGGCCTCAGAACTGGGGGTCAACGTGAAACAAGCAAAGAGGGCGGGTCTTCTTCATGATATTGGGAAGGCCGTCGATCATGAGGTCGAAGGCTCTCATGGGAAGATCGGAGCAGAACTGGCAAGGAAATATGGGGAGTCGCCTATCATTGTCCATGCCATCGCCTCTCATCATGAAGAGGAAAAGCCGGAGTCTACCCTTGATATTTTGGTGGAAGCTGCAGACGCTCTTTCAGGAGCGAGACCAGGGGCAAGGCGTGAGATGCTTGAAACTTATGTAAAAAGATTAGAGGATTTGGAAAAGATCGCCCAGTCTTTCCCAGGAGTGGAAAAATCTTATGCCATTCAGGCGGGCAGGGAAATTCGTATTATGGTTCAGCCCGATCGCCTCTCCGATGAGGATTCTGTTATTCTTTGCAGAGATGTTGCCCGAAAGGTCGAGAAGGAAATGACCTATCCCGGCCAGATCAAGGTGACGGTGATCAGAGAAACTCGATCGGTGGATTATGCGAAATAATAATCATTGCAAATTGCAAAGTTAACACTGGCCAATTAGGAATAAATTACAGAGATCGCAATGCAAGTTTTTCAATGATTTTTAATCATTGCTAATTGACCAATGCTAATTGCTAATTTTGCACTGAGGTTTGTATGAGGATTCTTTTCATCGGGGACATCGTAGGAAAAGCGGGTCGGCAAGCCATCGAAGGGGTTTTAGAGAAAGTCATCACAGAGCATAAAATCGAATTTACGATTGCTAATGGAGAGAATGCGGCCGGGGGAATGGGAATTACACCTCCTATTGCCATCGAGATTCTAGATCAAGGGGTGGATGTCCTTACTTCTGGAAACCATATCTGGGCAAAGAAAGAAATTCTCCCTTTTTTGGATCAGGAACCTCGAATTTTAAGACCTGCTAATTATCCACCAAAGGTTCCAGGAAGAGGGAGTGGTATCTTTCCTCGAGGCAATGGACTAAAAGTGGGTGTTCTAAATTTGGAGGGTAGAGTTTTTATGAAGCACCTGGATTGTCCATTTCGTGTCGGAGAGAAGGAAATTGAATTATTGAGGAAAGAGACGAATATCATTCTTGTCGATTTCCATGCGGAGGCCACTTCAGAGAAAATGGCGATGGGTTGGTTTTTAAATGGGAAGGTGAGTGCTGTAATGGGAACCCATACCCATGTGCAGACGAGTGATGAGAGGATATTGGATGAAGGAACGGCTTACATCACCGATGTTGGGATGACAGGTCCCTTAAATTCTGTAATCGGAATTCGTAAAGGGGTTGCGCTGGAGCGCTTATTAACCCAAATTCCATGGAAATTTGATGTAGCTACAGAGGAGATCGAACTTCAAGGGGTAGTGATTGAAGTCGATTCGAAAACAGGGAAATCCAAAAATATCCAAAGAATCAAAGTTCCGTTATATGATGGGAGTTAAAGGGCATGCAGAGGATGGAGAATAAAACAGTCTTCGATGTCTTTGAAGAAAGGGGTTTTATTGAAAAGGCGACCGATGAGGAAAAAGTACCCGAGATATTAGAAGGGAAGGTGACCTGTTATATCGGCTTCGACCCTACCGCTTCGAGTTTTCATGTGGGGAATTTGGTGCCCATCATGTCCTTGGCTCATATGCAGAGAAACGGTCATCGACCGGTTGCCTTAGTGGGAGGTGGCACAGGATTGGTTGGGGACCCAAGCGGTAAAGATGAAATGCGACAGATGATGACCTATGAAGAGATTAACCGAAATGCTGAGGCTCAAAAAAAGCAGTTCGCTCATTTTTTAGATTTTTCAGAGGATCGAGCCCTTCTTTTAAACAATGCCAATTGGTTGACTAAACTCAATTATATTGAATTTCTAAGAGATATCGGTGTCCATTTTAGCATCAATCGCATGCTGGCCACTGAATCGGTGAAGATCCGTTTAGAGACTGGACTTTCCTTTATTGAATTTAATTATCAACTCCTTCAGGCCTATGATTTCTGGTATCTTTTTAAACATCATGACTGTTTGATTCAAATGGGAGGAAGTGACCAATGGGGAAACATTGTTGCAGGAATTGATCTTATCCGGCGTCTTGAAGGAAAACAGGCCTATGGGATTACCTTTCCCTTGATCATGACGGCTGATGGTAGAAAAATGGGAAAGACTGAGAAGGGAGCAGTCTGGTTAGATCCTCAGCGCACTTCTCCTTATGAGTATTATCAATTTTGGATCAATACCGATGATAGAGATGTAGGAAGGTTTTTGGCTCTCTTTACATTTCTTCCAATGGAGGAGGTAGAGGAATACAGGAAATTAAAAGGAGCTGACCTAAGAAAAGCTAAAGAAATCCTAGCCTTTGAAGCAACGAAGATTGTACACGGGGAAGACGAAGCAGAGAAAGCGAAGAATACTTCAAGAGGCGTTTTTGTAATGCCTATGCCCAGATTTTATGGAGCAAGTCACACAACAAAAGCTGAAGGAGACTCACTACCCACAACTCCTATTGATAAAAATAAGATTCTTGAAGGGATTCCAGCATTTAAGTTATTTGAGATGGCAGGTCTAAGTGCTTCTGGATCTGAGGCGAGGCGACTAATAGAGCAAGGCGGGGCTTACATAAACAATAAAAAAGTGAGTAAATTCGATCACCTTGTGAAGCAAGAAGATTTCGATGCCGATGGTGCTCTATTATTGAGGGCAGGAAAAAAGAAATTTCATAAGATAAAAATTGCCGAGAAGAATTGAACTCATTGAATAGGTTATAAATTTATAGTTTGCTACCTAAATATTTTGATTCTGCGTAATGCGTCACTGAAGCGGGGGAATCCCGTGTTTTGAAGAATCAAAAAAAGACTTG
>PEUO01000155.1 GCA_002780715.1 Deltaproteobacteria bacterium CG03_land_8_20_14_0_80_45_14 | reverse complement strand
TGATGAGTTCCATGCATCGATGATCTGTTGGACAAATCCTCTTCCAACAAGGACTGCAAGGGACTTCCTTCCTCACGACCACATGGCCTTCTCCCCATGGCCCTGTGGTAATAGGATCCGTTGATCCAAAGAGAGCCACCACAGAGGCGCCTACAGCAGTGGCCACATGCATTGTTCCGGTGTCATTGGTCACAAGGAGAGCACATCGTTCCAGAAGGGCGGCCAGTTGGAGTAAACCTGTTTTCCCTGTCAAATCTATTCCTCTTATCCCCAAATGGCATAGAATCTCATGGGCGATGGGTCGTTCTTCCTCCTTCCCAAACAGAAGGATTTTCGCTTGCCATTTCTCCGAAAGCCTCCTTCCCAATTCCCCGAATCGATCTGGATACCAACATTTAGCTAACCCATAAGTGGCGCCAGGATTCATACCAATCAGGGTTTCTCCTGCCAGAATTCCCAGGCCCTGCAGCGCTTGATCTGCCCATCTTCGATCTTCCTCCCTGAGAAATATCTGAGGAGAAGGAGGGCTCTCTATCTTCCCTAATGGCTCAATCAATTTCTGGTAATAATGGACTCGATGGACATGAAGCATCTCTTTGGTTCGACGAATTCCATGGGTAAGAAAGAGTGAACGTCCTTCATCTTTATAACCAACTCGGATCGGGATTCGAGCCAGATAAATATGAAGAGCAGAACGGAAAGACCGAGGGAGGATGACAGCCAGATCAAAATCCCTCTCCTTTAAAGATTGGCTGAGGTTTAAATCTTCCCAAAGAGATCCAATTCCTCCCTTCTTTTGAAAAGGAATGATCTCATCCACATAGGGAAATGTTTTCCATAAATCGATGAGATAGCTTGGAATAAGGATAGCTAAGTGGGATTTGGGGAAGAAGGTTTTTAATTGTTGAACTGTCGGATAACTAAGAACAGTATCCCCTACCCAGTTTACTCCTCTTACCAAAATACGATTTACTTGGCTAAAATCGGTTTTCAAGGCATCCTTTCTTAATTAAGTTAGAGATAGTAGGGCATTAAACTTCTAAAGTCAATAATAATATATTTTCAAGCAGTTAGGCTCAAAATCTCTTTTGTTGCTTTAAAAACTTCATCGGCTGAGATAGTTTTTATACAGACAAGTTCTTTACAGGAATACTTATGGCACGGACTGCACCCCACTTCTTTTCTTACCTTGATATGATTCCCAAAAGGTTCGTTTTCAATAGGGTCTGTCGGTCCATAAATGACGACTACAGGGATTCCCATGAGGGAGGCGATGTGCATGGGTCCAGTATCTCCTCCAATGTAAAGATCGCAGTGTCTATATACCTCTCCCAACTGTGTCAAAGATTCGGTTTTGGGCCCCAAAAGTGATGGTTCGTTCATCTCTTTTTGAATACCTTCTACCCACTCGAGCTCCTCGGTCCCCCAGGTAAAAAGAACGCCGGCGTTAAGTTCCCGGACCAATCGATCCGCCAATTGGGCATACTGATCAGGCATCCAGCGCTTGAAAAGGGCTTTGGGGCTAGTCCCCGGATGGATCGCAATCAATGGCCTTTTAAGGGATACTGATAAGGTATTAAAAAATGACTCCACATATTCCCGATCCTCCGTAGAGATATGAAGGTTATATTGAAGCTCTCTCACCTCCAACCCCACCCCTTTTAGAAGGGTAAGATTTCTTTGAAATCGGCTAATCCTTTCTTTTGGAAGTTTCACTTTTACATTCGAGAATAAGCAATTCCCCTCCTTGGTCGACCTTCGATCATATCCAACCCTTTTAGGGGAACCTGAAAGAAAAGAGAGGAGACCGCTTTTAAGGATCCCATGGAAATCGAGCACCACATCAAATCTTCGCCTCCGAAGATCAATGATCAATGCCCACATCTCTTTGATCGTCCCCCCTATCCCCCTTAATGATTTTATTCCTTTCGTCCACCTTTTCCTTGGAAACAAGATCACCTCATCTATCTCGGGTTGACTTTCCAGGAAGGCTTGAGAGGGCTCTTCAACGATCCAAGTGATGGAGGAGTAAGGAGTATGTTCTTTTAAGGCCTTTACTGCAGGCAGTGTTCGGATAACATCTCCCACTGCACTCAGCCTCAAAATTAAAATCTTATGGGAATCCATTTCTGAAACATTATCCTATTACCCCTTAATTTTCAATAAAACATGAAACGAATATACTTCGAATGACACGAATGGAATCTTCTTTTTATTTACAATATTCGCTTTGATTCGCTTCATTCGTTTTAGATTTAAGCAGTGAGGCAAACCAAAAAATTTTCTGGGAGGCTTTTTGTCTTACCCTTTGAGTCCACGCAGATGTGTCGAGTCTCTCCTTCGGCAATTACCTCCTCTCGATCTTTACGAAGGATCTGATACCCAAAGGTGATCATCCGTTTATTGACTCCTTTCAGTCGGGTTCGCACAATGACGGCTTCATCATATCGAGCAGAATTCCGATACTTGCAATGGACATCAGTGACAACAAGCTTATACCCCAATGCCTCCAGATCAGCATATCGGAATCCCCTTTTTCGACAAAATTCAGAGCGCCCTACTTCAAACCAAACGAGATAGTTAGCATAATAAGCTACCCCCATTTGGTCTGTTTCTGCATACCTCACTCGAATATCAACATCCACCAGGTCTTTCATGCAAAATCCCTTAACGAATGACTCGAATGACAGCGAATTTGACGAAAATATTCGATTGATTCGTTTTCATTCGTCCTATTTGTTTTTTGAATCTTGTTTTTTATCATTCGGAAAATCGAATTGGTAAATGATCTCTCCCTCCTTGACCATCCCCAACTCCTTCCGAGCGATCTCTTCAATATAACGCTTATCACTCTGTAGCCGTTTTACCTCTTCCTTCAACTTCTGGTTCTCCTCTTCCAGTTTTATATTTTTCTCCTTGATTCGGACCACCTCCTTCTGGAGGCGAAAGAGGTGGAAAATCCCCTTTTCCCCAAAGAAAGTGAGGATTCCAAGAATCAAAAGAGAAATAAGAACCAAAAGAAGAAGACGCTTCTTTCTCATTTCATCTTTCAAATTTTAGTAGCTCAGGGCTTTAGCCCTGAGTGTCAGCCCTTAAGGGCTGAGTTACAGGTTTTTCAATTTGGAATTTTCGATCTGAAATCTGCTATCAAATTACTGCAGCCTAAATTTAATCGGGACGGTCCCCCATTGTTCCTCCTGAGGTTGATCTTTTGGCAGTGGAGCAAATCGCCACTGTTTTAGGTATTGGATGGCAATCCTTTCCAACTCTGTATCCCCTTTGACCGAGAGGACCACTCGATCCACTATTCCACTGGGTAATACCCAGAGCGTCAACTCGATTTCTGCCTCGACTTTCACTTTGACTTGCGGGGGATGAGGCCTTCCCACAATTTTCCGGCTGACGAGGGGCCCCCTCATCCCCAACCGAAGGTTTTCCTCCAGAGGCTTTTCCTGAATATTTCCTTGCTTGGCGCTCAGAAGCCTTTCGATCACCTTCTCCGTTCCTTTATCCTTTAGAGAAATTAAATCTGTTGCATCCTTTAGAGAAGGGGCAGGAGCTTCTGGATAAAAAAGATCCTCCTTCTTTTTTAAATATTCTTTTAACTCCTTATCTATTTCCTTAAACTCTGATGAATTTTTCAAGGCTTTCATCTTTTCTTCGGCGTTAGGAGATTCTACCTTTTTCGGTCGAGGATATTCCGGGGCAAGCGTTCTCCAATCTTGATGGACACTGGCCTCCTCCATCTTCTTAAGAATCACTTCCTCCCGTATCCGTTTCTCCTCGGGAGGAATCTGGCCCTTTTCCCATCCCAAAATTCTTTTGCTTTCACGGGTCAGAGCTCTCCATCCCTGCCCCAGGCGGAAATGGAAGGTGGGGGCGGTAATCAAAATCCAAGACAAAAAAACAATGAGGACAAAGAAAAGGGCGATGAGAAGGAAGTGACGCTTCTTGTTTTTCGTCGATCGCTTTTTCATCAACGAATATTCCCTTTATCCATTTGTTCGAGCATTTTTTTAGCCACCTCTCTTCGATCTTCTCTCTTGCTCTTTTCCAACAATTTGCGGTAGACCTGTCTGGCCTCAGACATTTTCTTCTCTTCCATATAGAGGGCCCCCAATTTCAGAAGAGCTTCTTCCATCAAGTCGGAGTGATGGGGATAGAGGTAGACTACCTTTGAAAATTGAAGGAGGGCAAATTCTCTATTCGCCGCTTCTAAATAGGCCTCTCCCAATTTAAATTGGGCCTGACTGGCCACTCTCTCTTCGGGGCTTCGAACCGCCACAGAAAGGGCAGCGACGGCCTCCCCAAATTTCTTCTGGGTGAGGTAGAGGACCCCCAACCTCAATTGTCCTTCAAACTGGACGTCATCTTGAGGAAAGCTACCTACCAATTCTTTCAAAATCTTCTCGGCCTGATCCCTCTTCCCCAAGCTCCGGTATCCCTCCTCCATCCCCAGATAGACCCTCTTGGCCAACGGGTGCTCGGGATGATTCTTAATCACCCATTCGTATCGTTCGAGGGCTTTTGGGTAATCTTTGAGGAGGAGATAGAGACCTCCCAGTTCGACATGGGCTTCAACAAAAAGATGACCTTTGGGATAATGACGAATGGCCTTGTCCAATTCTTCAATGGCTTCAGCCCATCTTCTATCCTGTATGAAGAGAAGGGCAATACGGAACTGGGCCTCCTCCGCCCACTCGCTGTTAGGATAAAGGTTGATCAGTTCCCGATAGGTCTTCGCTGCCTTCTCTTTCATCCGTTCTTGTTGGTAGGTATCCCCTAACTGCATCAAAGCCTGACTGGCGAGGGGGTGTTGGGGATAACGTTTTAAAAAAGTTTCTACCCGGGAGACAAAAGAGTCATATTTCTTTTCTCGAAGGAGACAGAGGAGGATTCCAAAATCAGCTTCTGGCGCTTCTTTGGATTTAGGATAAGCCTTCACCACGTGGGAATAGGCATTGGCGGCTTGAGCATACCGTTTAAGGTTATAGTGCCCATCTCCCACCTTCAGGAGTGCGGAAGGCACATAAGGGCTTTCAGGGTACTTTTGGGTAAGATGTTGAAATTCTTCGATGGCCTTATGGAACTCTTTCTTCCGGACATAGGACCATCCGATCCAGTATTGGGATTCATCTCCATAGGAGCTCATCGGATTCGATTCCAATAGGGCTTGAAATTGACCAATCGCCTCATCAAATCGTTCCTCTCGATAAGCCACCCATCCAAGAAGATAGGCGGCCTTTTCTTTATCTCCCTTCCCCTCCGTCATAGAGGTCAATCGCATCAAATAGTTTTTAGCCTTCTGATAATCATTTTGGTTCAAATAACATTCTCCCACCATCAGAAAGATGGAAGGGGCGGCCCGATATTGTGGGAATTCTGTGAGAATCTTCAAAAAATACTGATTGGCCTCCCTCCACTCTCGCCTTTGGAAATGGTACCACCCCAAACTGTTCAGCCCTTTTGGATATAAGGTTGGGTCTTCCTGCAATTGATCTACATATCCAACCCCTTTCCGATAATCCTGTTTTAAAAGTGAAGCCTCGGCTAACCAATAAAGAATTTCTTTTTTTTCCGCCACATTAGGAAAATCAGCGAGGAGCCTCTCCCAATATTGAATAGCCACTTCATAATTTTTTAAATAAAAATGAGCATAACCCAATTTTGAAAAGACCTGGGGTTCAAGTGTCGCCCTTCCCTTTTCCTCCAAGACTTGATGATAGGAAGCCATCGCGCCCGGATAATCTTTCAGATTGAACAGGCTTTCTCCCAGCATGAAATGGACCCACTCATGAAGTTCACTTTCGGGATAAGTCCTGAGGAATTGGCGAAAAGTACTTGCGGCATGGGAGTATTCTTTTTTACTAAAATAATATTGGCCAATATCAAACAGGCTTTGCTCCACCCATGGGGAGGAGAGGAATTGTGAAAGAAACCTCTGATAGAGATGGATGGCTCTCTCCACTTCATCAGAGCCCAAATAGGTCTTTACAATTCCCCAGAAGATTGGATCTGAAAGTTTCGTTCCGGGATAGGTCAGGAGAATGTCCTCAAAGGTTTTTCTTCCTTCGTAATATTGTCCCAGAGAAACCAAGCTCCAGGCCAATGCATACCGAGAACTCTCTTCTAAGGGATGCTTTGGAAAACGTCTCCAGAAACCCTTGAATTGGTCTGCGGCCTCTTTGAATCTTTTGAGCCGAAAGGTGCTGACACCGATCAAATATTCAGCCTCGGCTCTCCACTTCCCCTCCGGATACTTTTGAAGGAGGGCGTCCATTTCCTGAAGTGTCTCTGAATATCGACCAAGCTGATAGAGGCAGTACCCAGACCAGAACAGGGAAGACTCAGCAATCGGGAGGGCAGGAGTTTTTTCATGGACTTGATGAAAAAATTGATGTCCTTCTTCATAGACATCGTGTTTAAGTCGGATCCATCCACATGAGTATAAGGCGTACGCATAAAATTCACTTTCAGGAAATTTTTCGACCACTTTACGAAAATACGAAAACGCTTCACCATCCTTCTCTTGGTGATATCTTGTTTCTCCCATCCAATAATAGGAAGATCCTATCCACTCACTCTGAGGATATTCTTGGATTAATTTCTGAAAAGAAGCGATGGCATCTTCGTAAGCCCTTTTAAGATATCGGTATCTTCCCTGTTCATAAAGGGCCTTATCTCCCACAAAGGCTTTTGCCAGACCCGAGGTGAATCGGCTTGAATAGGCACAACCGGGCTGCGTGGTGGAAGCGCTCATCTTTTTCATCGGACCAATGGCGTCTTCTCTCAAATCGAAGGAATCCACACGAGGTTCTTCCTTGATCCCCTGACCCATGATCACGGGAAGGGGAATCTCCCTCTTCTCGATCCATTTTGTTTCCTCTTTCCCAAAGAAGGTAATTGCAGAGGCTCCGGTATGATTTCGGTATTGTCCCTGGCTCTGGAGAATAGGGAAAGAGAAGGTGATAGAAATCAGAAGGCAGAGGCTCAAAATCTTGATGAAAGAGTTAAACATGTTCGATCCTTTTGTTAAAAAGTATCAAATATATTCAATTATTGTCAAGGATCAGCCATTCTCGGTGAAAATACAGCGAGATTCTTCAGTCGCTAGGGCTTCCTTCGACTACGCTCAGGACAGGCTCTTCAGAATGACATTACGAAAGTCCCCAGTTGTCATTCTGACCCCGTATTTAATACGGGGGAAGAATCTCAATAGTTTGTGAACTCACCGAGAATTGCTGGTCAAGGATTGACAGGATTTTTGTAACTGTGATAGGTTGAGGATGATGAGAAAGATGAGATTCGTAATCTTAGCATTTTTTATTCTTTCCATGGTATTTACACAATGCACCAATGGGAAAAGGGGTTCCGAATCAAACCCGAAGGGGGATTTCAAAGTCATGCGTGAAAAGATGGTGGAAACTCAGATTAAAGCAAGAGGGGTAAAAGACCCTCGCGTCCTCTCTGCGCTGTTCAAGGTAGAGCGACACCGTTTTGTCCCCGAAGAATATTTGAACTCCGCCTACGCCGATCAACCTCTGCCTATCGGCGAGGGCCAAACCATCTCTCAACCCTATATCGTTGCCTTAATGACAGAACTCTTAGAACTCAAAGGGGATGAGAAGGTTTTAGAAATCGGAACGGGTTCGGGCTATCAAGCCGCCATCTTAGCGGAATTGGCCAAAGAAGTTTACACCATTGAGATCATCGAATCTCTTGCCTCCATGGCAAAAAATCGACTTTCGCAATTGGGTTATCAGAACGTCAACGTGAAGGCTGGGGATGGATATTTAGGATGGCCTGAGGTTGGACCCTTTGATGGGATCGTCATTACCTGTGCTCCCGATCATATCCCAAAACCCCTCATCGAACAGTTAAAGGAGGGAGGTCGGATGGTCGTTCCGGTAGGGGCCTATTCACAGGAATTAAAAAAAATTGTCAAACGCTCCGGAAAGATCGTGACGACTGACGTCATCCCCGTCGTCTTTGTCCCCATGACTGGCGAAGGCGTGAAACAGAAGAAATGATGGGGTGATGGGGAGTACCTTAACCTACTTTCCTATTCTTCTCTTTTGTTATTTTTATTTTTTCTCCAGTATTCAAGCCTTTTCTTAATTTCTCTTTCAAATCCTTGATCAGCAGGGTGATAGTAGATTTTTCCTCTTAAGTTCTCTGGAAGATATTCCTCTTCGACAAAATGGTCTGGATAATCATGAGGGTATTTATACCCTTTTCCATAACCCAGATCTTTCATCAATGTGGTGGGAGCATTTCGGATATGAAGAGGAACAGGCATATTCTCGAGTTCCCGAACATCTTTCTGAACTCCCTGAAATGCCGTATAGATAGCATTTGATTTGGGTGCAGTGGCCAAGTAGACAGCCGCCTGGGCAAGGGCCAAATTCCCTTCTGGCAGGCCGATAAAGTGGAAGGCCTCCATGGCGGCTACTGCCACCTGCAAGGCCTGGGGATCTGCATTCCCCACATCCTCGGAAGCAAACCGGATCATCCTTCGAGCGATGTAGAGGGGATCTTCTCCCGCCTCTAACATCCTCCCCAGCCAGTAAAGAGCAGCATCGGGATCGCCCCCTCTCAGACTCTTGTGAAAGGCCGAGATGAGGTTGTAATGTTCCTCTCCAGATTTATCATACAGAAAAGCCTTCCTCTGGAGAACTTCTTCCAAATCCTCTTTCTTAATATGACGAGTTCCTTTTTGATCCGGAGGGGCCGTGAGGACGATCATTTCCAATGTGTTCAGTGCGATTCTTGCATCTCCATCGGCGATTCGACAGATCCCTTCAAACACCTCCGGTTCGGTCACCACTGTGTATTGACCTAATCCTCTTTCTTTGTCCATCACCCCTCGTTTCAAGATCAATTCAATCTCTCCCTCTGTTAAAGAATGGAGGGTAAAGACCTTCGTGCGGGAGAGCAAAGGGGAAATCACTTCAAAGGATGGGTTTTCTGTGGTCGCTCCAATGAGGATGATGGTCCCTTTCTCCACATGGGGAAGGAAAGCATCCTGCTGAGCCTTGTTGAATCGATGGATCTCGTCGACAAAAAGGATCGTCCGTCTTTTATTATATTTCCATTCTTCGTTCGCCTCCTGGACGACTTCTTTGATCTCTTTCACCCCAGAGAGGACAGCGCTGAAGGCGCGAAATTGAGCGCCCGTGGTGGAAGCGACGATCATCGCTAAGGTTGTCTTGCCTGACCCCGGAGGTCCCCATAAAATCATCGAAGGAAGATGATCGGATTCGATAGCCTGGCGGAGAACCTTTCCCTGACCCAAGAGGTGATCCTGACCAACAAATTCATCTAATGTCCGGGGCCTCATTCGATCGGCAAGGGGAGCCTCTCTCTTGAACAATTCTTTCCCCTCCTTCTCAAAAAGATCCGTCTGCTTCTTCAACTCATTCTCCGCTCATCGTGTCAATGGATCACAGCTACTGTCAAAGTTGACATCCGTATCTTAACATTTGGGATTAGGGGGTAGGTGGCAGGGGTTCCCCTATATTATTATTCATTTCCTGAATGGCTTCGATCATTTCTTGATGAATCAATCCATTGGAGGCCAAGATTTTTTCTGAATAGATATTGAAGGGACTGCCTTGAAAGTCGGTCACCTTTCCTCCGGCTTCAGTAATCATTAAGGTAGCTGCCGCCACATCCCAGGCGCGGAGTTTAAATTCCCAGAATCCATCGAAACGGCCTGCGGCTAAATAAGAAAGATCGATGGCCGCTGAGCCAGGTCTCCGAATGGCAAAACTCTTCGTGATAAACTGACGGAAATACCGGAGATAGAAATCGGCATGCTCATGAACATCATAAGGAAAACCAGTGCAAAGAAGACTTCTGTTTAATCTATCAATTTGGGAGACAACGATCCGTTCACCATTGAGAAAGGCGCCCTTGCCCTTTTCCGCATGAAAGAGCTCATTGAGGGTGGGGATGTAAACCACTCCTACCTTTACCTCCCCTTCCACTTCAAGCCCAATGGAGACACAGAAACAAGGAAACCTATGAAAATAATTTGTCGTCCCATCAATGGGATCGATAATCCATTTCCATGAAGACCCTTTCCCCTTAAACGGGCTCTCCTCTGTCAAAATATCATGGTCCGGGAAAGCATCCAAAATCATTTTTACGATGGCTCGTTCACAGAGTCGGTCTACTTCTGTCACCGGATTAATGTCGCCCTTATACTCCACCTGATGAGAGTGGCCGTAATGAAGCATCTGGATTCGTCCCGCTTCTTTAGCAGACGCTATGGCGACTTGGAGATAGCGATCATTCTTTCTCATCTCTCTCCAATTTTTCAAATCCCCCTTTATCCCCCTGAAGCTGTGAAAAAATTCAGGAGAAGGTCGAGCAGGGGTATCTTCAAAGTTTTACAATTGCGGATCATTTGAGAGAATAAGGGTAACAAAACGTCGTAATCAGGCCACACTACTAAGGTTTTCTCATTTCTTCTGTTTGTCGTCATAATGTGCCGCTGTAAAACTTTTACGACATCCCCGCCCGACCTTGAAGCTTAGAGTGATTTTTTCACACCTTCCCTTTTCTAAAGGGGGGAAATTTTCTCCCCTCTTTTGCAAAGAGGGGTTGGGGGAGATTTAATGATTAGTAAAATTCTTCAAAAGTTGACAACGCTTTCATCAAAACTATATGATACCTGTGAATTCAAGTCAATCTGATAGACTTTTAATCAGCGATTCTTGGTGAAAATACAGCGAGATTCTTCAGTCGCTAAGGCTTCCTTCGACTACGCTCAGGACAGGCTCTTCAGAATGACATTACGAAAGTCCCCAGTTGTCATTCTGAGCCCTTCGCCATGTGTCACCCTGAGCGAAGCGAAGGGTCTCGCTTTTTGGCTCAGGGTAAACTCCGCGAAGAATCTCAATGGTTTGTGAACTTACCGAGAATTGCTAATGATTTGCGTCTGAGAATCCTATTTGTTAAGATAAAGGGGATTTTGGTGATTCGGGATGAGGGAAGGAAAAATCATTTTTATTCTATTGATCACCGGGATTTTCTTGCTGGCCCAAGGGATTCCTGTCACGGCAAGGGGAGCGGGTCAGAAGGAAATGACACCCCAAGAGCAACAAGTTCTAAAATGGAGAAAAGAGCGCGATGCCTTTTTTAAAAACCATCAGCGTTCCCCCCTTCTTCCCCAAGATAAGAGACATTTTAAAGGATTAAAATACTATCCTTTCGATCCCCAATATGTCCTTTCCGGCCAGATTGAGCGCTTTATTTTCCACATTAACAACCCGAAATATTATGCGACTTTCCTCACCAATAAAGGCACCAACAAGCGTTATATTCGATATGGAAAGCTTCATTTTCAATTAGGTGGAAAGGAATATGACATCGAAATCTATAAATCCATCTTGAGCGATATGCTTTTCATTCCTTTTAAAGACAATACCAACGGGAAAGAGACTTATGAAGGGGGAAGGTATATCGATGCCGAGATCCTATCGGGTTATAAGATGGTGTTAGATTTTAATATAGCCTATCATCCTTCTTGCGCCTATAACGATAAATTCGTCTGTGTGCTCCCCCCCAAAGAAAATATTCTGGATACAGAGATCCGAGCCGGCGAAAAATTTTAAAGAGTCCCCCTGTCCACAAAAGCTTCTATCTTTTTTTTATTAGTTTTCCAATTCCCATAGCGATGAAAAAGATGGCAAGGGTTCCGACCAGCCCTGAAAGTGTGGTTGACACTTTCTCATTTTTAATCCAAGGAAGAGTATAGTCAGAGAGGGGTGCATGCTTCCAGAATTTCCAATTTTCTCCCTTTTCTGAAAATCCTTTTGTCTCTGCCACTTTTTCAATACCATCAGGAGAAGTGGAGGCAAACGGGGAAAGGAAGAGAGCGAGGAGGAGGGCAATTCCCAATCCGATCCATACAAATCCATCAAGGCGTCTTTTCATACGGGGCTCCTTTTTTAACATAACTGGTTACCAGATCTGGCCTCGTTTTTAAAATCAGAGAGACGGCAGTAGTGGTGATGATCGCCTCACCTATGCCAATGATGGCGTGGATTCCAGCCATCGCAGGTAAAGCTACCTTTAAAGGAGAAGTTCCTGAGGCTGCTAATTCGATCGCTGCTGCGGAGGACCCCATCACAATGGAGAGCCATGATGAAATGGCCAAGGCAATAAAAAACCCCCTCCGACTTTTTTGGAACAAGGTGTAAAGAAAGATAAAAACACCGTATCCTCCCAATGCCCCAATCACACCCATATTGAAGATATTGGATCCAATAGCAGTCAATCCTCCATCAGCAAATCCCAGGCATTGAACAACGAGGACAATGGTCATGATAAGAAGACTTGCCCAGGGGCCCAGGAGGACCGAGGAAAAGACTGCTCCCAGAAAGTGACCACTTGTTCCTCCGGCCACAGGAAAATTGATCATCTGAGCAGCGAAGATGAAGGCAGCCGTCACTCCCATCAGAGGAACTTCTCGCTCTCCAAAGTTACGATTCACCCGTTTCACTCCATAGGCACAAGCCCCGAATGAGATCACGAAGGTGGCGGCATTGATACTGTGGCTTAAAAATCCATCCGGTATATGCATATATTTCTCCTTTCAAATCCCCCCCATCCCCCCTTTTCCCTCCGGGCCAGAGGCCCTCTTGGGCCGGCGGCTAAAGGGGGGTGAGGGGGGATTAAAAAGAAAAAAAGCCACGAAGATTTTTCCCACTTCTGCGAGAACGAAAGACCTTCGTGGCCCCTTCAAAAAATAAAATTCTAAATTCGAAGCACGAATTCCGAAACAAGCGCGAATGTTCAAAATACGAATTTTCGAAAAGAAATAAGTTTAGAATTTTAAAATTAGAATTTAGGATTTGTTTCGAAATTCGATATTCGGATTTCGAAATTTCCTATTTATCCCTCTTCAAGAAGGATGCGATGATCAAGGAGATTCATCTCCTTAATTCGAGCCTTAATCCGTTTTTGTTCACCGAAGATATTTTGAAGGTAGAGCTCGTCCTTTTCCGGTCGGAGAATGGAGATATCCTCCAAAATTAATTCTTCCTTTCCTTCTTTTACTAAATATGCATTCGCCTCACACATGGTTCTGTTTCCTCCTATTCCAAATCCCCCCAGCCCCCCTTTTCTAAAGGGGGGAGAGGGGGGATTAAGTTTCAGGTTACAAGAATTTCTTGGACCCGTTTTATCAACTGATCGACTAAATGGGGTAGGGGTTCTTTAGGGGCCCCGATGATTTCCACCTCCGGTATTTTTAAAGGGAGGAGGCATTTCGTTGCAGGGGATGAAGCGATGGCCTCGGCCATTTTAGGGGTTAATTCCCCCATCATTGAGTTGGCCAACACAATAGCTGTTGTCCCAATGATGATTTCTACGATCTTTACAGTTTGAACAATGGCATTCTCTCCAGATGAGCCTTTATTGGCTCCTGCCTTCAACATGGCTCCTGTAGCCATCGCATTCGTTCCCAAACCAATGATCTCCACCTCTTCCCCAAGAGTTTCGCGAAGGCGCTTGATAATGGCGCTTCCAATCCCTCCACCCTGACCATCGATCACAGCGATAGACTTTTTTCTCTTTTCCATCCTTTTTCCGTTCAATAAAAAAGCCACTTCTGGCCGCACCTTCCATAGGGGCTTCACCTTCGTGGCTAATACTTATATACACAGTAATGATGGAATTTGTCAAATATTTTTTTGAGAGCTTTGGAAAACTTTGACACGCTCTCCTGAGAGAGTTCCGGACTTTTTCAGAACCTCTTTTAGGGTCTAAAATATTTTTTAATGGAGGTGGTGAGGGTTTTAGCTATTTTTTCTTGAAAATCGTCACGATTGAGCAAACGTTCATCTTCCCTATTGGTAATGAAAGCCATCTCCACCAGCACAGAGGGAATGTCCGGGGCTTTTAATACAATGAAATTAGCTTGCCGATAGGAGGGATATTTCAATGGATTGACAGCTTTGATGTCTTCGAGAAGAGTTTCAGCAAATCGAAAACTTTCTTTCATCGAATTATTTTGCATGAGGTCTAAAAGAATTTGATTTAGATTGGGATCTTTGGCAAAGGCAGCAGGCCTTAAGAACGCGCCACCTAAAATGTTTGACGTATTCTCCTTATCCGCCAAGATTTTGGCTGCTTCATCTGTGGCGCCGGAGAGAGAGAGGCAATAGACAGAAGAACCCCTGGCTTGCGGATTGAAACTACCATCGGTGTGGAGGCTAATAAAGAGATTTGTACCATACTCCCTGGCTATCTTAATTCTCTCTTCCAGGGGAATAAAATAATCTCCTTTTCGGGTGAGGAAGGCCTGGATTTCCTTATTTTGATTGAGGAGGTGAACCACTTTCTCTCCCACCTTTAATACAATATCCTTCTCCATTGTCTTTTTCGGACCAATGGCTCCTGGATCTTCCCCGCCATGACCAGGATCAATCACGACGATCTTCGTCCCCTTTGGTTTGATCTCTTTTTGTTTTTGCCTCTCTTCTTGCTCCTTTTTTTCCTGGACTACGTCAACCAGGTCGATCACGAGGCGATTTGGTTTATCTTGGTAAGGCTTCAGAGTAAATACAGTGGCATTTAAAGGCTTTTTTTGATGAAGGATAAGTTTTACTTTGTCCTTCCCCAGTTCAGTCAGGCTAATTTTAGTGAGAAATGGGTCTTTAACCTCCATCTCTCTTTTAGGTGTTTGAAGGGAAACTCCTTTCAATTCCAGATGAAATTGGGGAGGACTTTCTTGTGAGGAACTTTCATACTGAATCGGCTCGGTAAGGTCGAGAACAATTCGGGTGTGATCGGGAGCAGACCAAAGCCTAACATCTGTAATCGTGGCGGCCAGAACAGGAAAAGGTTGCAGAAGAAAGATGGAGATTCCGAGGAAGGATAAGGAAATAATTTTCAGCAATTTAGTTCCCATTTTTGGGTTAGCGATATCACAATTGATGGGATATGTCAAACAAAGAAAAGAAGTTAGAGGTTGGAGGATTGCTCCGCTTGAGGTTTAAGGTAAAACCTCTTTTGCCTCTACCCTTAAGTCCTGTTTTACAGGACGATCCTTATACCTCAAACCCATCATGACTAAAAGCCTTTAGACTTATAAACACGACAGAGCACGGCTCGAAGTGGAATGGAGCCAATGGCCGGATCATAAGGAGGACCATTGTCTGTAAGGATGTTGAGGTTTGATTCTTTCCACCCGGAGAGCTCGAGGTCTTTCCGTTCAGGAAACCACCATCCAAAACTGAGGACAATGACCCGGGGATCAATCTCTGAGTTCAGTTTTGCCTTCTGCCGAATGGTTCCCCGTTTTGTCTCAATGGAGACCCAATCCCCTTCATCAATTCCAAATTGGGAAGCCGTCTCAGGGTGAATGAGGACCATAGGGTCAGAAGAGAGTTTGCGAAGGGATGGGATGTTTCGGTTAGAGGAATGGAAGTAAAAGGGATCTTTGGCAGAGGTAAAGATCAGCGGATATTCTTTGAAAAGTTCGGGTGTGCTGTAAGGAGATTCAGGTAGCTCCTGATAGTGTGGGAGGGGATCATATCCCCATTCTTTTAGTTGTTGAGAAAAGATCTCCAGCTTTCCAGAGGGGGTGTTGAAACCCTTCTTCTCATAACTTTTATATTCCCACTTCCCCTTTAGAATGCCTATGTTTTTGAAATCATCATAAGTCATCCCGGCTGGCTTCAGGATTTCGTCGAGGCACTCCCTCATATCCTTCCAGAAGTATTGTGCAAGACCCAGGCGTTTACCTAATTCATTCAAGATTTTTGAATCAGGCCAGCATTCACCCTGAGGTTCAACGATCTTTGGCCGAGCGAGGATGAACCCATGGGGAAGCCCAAAATGTCCGATATCGTCAAATTCAAAGTTTGTGGCAGCCGGGAGAAGAATATCTGCTAACTGAGCTGTGGGGGTTAAAAATATTTCGGAGACAGCGAGGAAGTCGAGTTTTTTTATTGCTTCAAAAGTCTCCTTGGCATTGGCATAACTGAGGAGAGGATTCCCACCCTGGATGTACATCATTCGAATGGGATAAGGTTTTCCAGTCAGGATGGTCTTCACAATCATTTGAGAAGGCACAAACCCCATCATCGTGGCAAGACGAAATTCAGGGCTCATGATCTTTTCTTTTTTGTCAGGAAACTTCTTAATCTGAACCAACTCCCCCGGCCTCATGATGGATGGACCTGGACGATTTACATTCCCCCCTGGCGCCTCTAAGTTCCCAGTGATAGCCATCAGAACCAATAATGCCCTTGCACATTGAACACTGTTGAGGTTATGTTCTAAAGCATTTCCCCATTGAATGCAGGCTGGCTTAGTCTGAGAAAAGAGGCGGGCGGCTTTGACAATTTGTTCTTTTGGAACCCAGGTGATCTCTGAAACTCGAGCGAGAGGGTACTGTTGAAGATGGTTAACCAATTCAGAGAAACCCGTGGTCCAATTTTCTACGAAGGTCTTTTCATAAAGACCTTCATCTACCATCACCCTTAACATTCCCAACGCAAGAGCCAAATCGCTCCCGGGCCTTGGTTGAAGCCAGAGGTCTGCCCTGGAAGCAATTCCTGTTTTTCTCGGGTCGATGACAATCAGTTTTGCCCCTTGATCGATAGCCCCTCTTAATTGGGAGCCTATGATTCCCTCTTCGTTAGTTTGAAAGAGGTTACTTCCCCAGACGATTACGCAAGCAGGGAGGCCACTGTAATCCGGGATCGGAAAGAACCCACAGGTGAGGTTGGAGGCAGTTTCTCTTGGCATGTGGCAAATATTTCCAGGTGTGGAAATATTCGGGATATTCATGAGATTTGCCAGTCGGATCATTAAGTAGATTTCCAGACCTTTTGGCGTTCCTTGGGCAAAAGAAATGGCTTTCTGGCCTTCTTGCTTAATCGTATTTCTAATTTTTTCAGCAATCGTATCCAATGCTCCATCCCAGGAGATACGCTTCCACTTTCCTTCTCCCTTCTCGCCCATTCTTTTCATCGGGTAAATGAGGCGGTCAGGGTGGTTGAGCCTCTCTATTTGAGCAAGTCCTTTCGCGCAGATGGTTCCCCTGCTTAGGGGAGAATCAGGGTCTCCCTCGACCTTCGTAATTTTTCCGCTCTCTACATGGGCCAAAATACCACATCCCCCATGATCCATCCTGGCACAATAGGTCTTCACAATCATTTCGAACTCCTTATTTTTATTGACCCGTTCGACGGGGCCCAAGCCCCGCTCTTTAAGACGGGAAGGAAGGCTTTCCCTTCTTATAGGAGGTTCACTTCCCGATATTTTTGTAATACCAGGTCCATGCCTCCGGGTTGATCGGTTCGCCCACGCTCCCTAAGAGCTCGAGGCTGCTAAGATCATGTTTCTCGATCTCCTTCTCCCCATATCTCATCAGCATCCGAATGGCCGTGGGCGAGGTGTAGAAGATAGTCACTCCATATTTTTCAATGATGTCCCACCATCGATCCATGGCGGGATAGTCTGGAGCTCCTTCATAGAGGACAATGGCTGCCCCATGCATTAGAGGAGCATAGACGATCGAACTATGTCCGGTTACCCATCCTACATCTGCTGTGCACCAGTAGACCGATTCCTCTTTAATATCAAAGACCCATTTGTAAGCAGAATGGTTGAAGGTGAGGTACCCCCCTGTTCCGTGGACAATGCCTTTAATATTTGCCGAGTTTCACACTCTGCATCCCTCCGGGAAAACCGCCTCATGAAACAACAGGGTTGACAGAAATTGCAGAATCAGATTAAATTTAACGTAATGCCTCACTCTCCAGTGGAAAGTTACCGGGGGATCAGGCAGGGATGTCGGAGAAAATCTTATAGCGGAAACCTCAGCTTGTCCCTTGACTACGAGGGCGCCCTTAACATTGGAAGGATGGCGCAGGGATAAAGGGAGGTTACCTTTGCCAATCATCATTCCAAATCATCCGCTTGATAAGATTTTCGGAGACATGACTGCCCGATTGACGGAATTCACCCACGCTTCAGTAAGGCGTTACAATTTAACAAAATTCTATCGAGAAGGCAAGATGTTAAAAATTTCTGCAATCCTTCTTGGAGCGGGTGAATCAAAAAGAATGGGGGTTGATAAATTATCGCTTCCTTGGGGAAGGAAGGCCATTTTAGAACGTTGTTTCAAAATTCTTTTGCAATCCGAAGTGCGGGAGTTAATCGTCGTCCTCGGTGTTCGGCATGAGGGGATGAGAAATCTTTTTCAGGGACGAAAAGTAAAGATTGTCATAAATCCTCATGCCCAAAGGGGCATGAGCGCTTCTATCCAGAGAGGTCTTCAGGCCATCCATCCCGGGTGTCATGGAATTCTCATTGCTCTGGGGGATCAGCCTTTTCTTAAAACAAGGACCATTAACGCCTTGATCCGTGCCTTCCGTCAAGGGAGAAGCGGGATCGTCGTTCCTTCTTTTCGGGGGAGAAGGGGACACCCTGTTATTTTCCATCAGAAATACAAAAGGGAATTGCTGAATTTAAAAGGAGATGTGGGAGGGAGATCCATTATTGAGAGACATCCTGAAGATATACGGGTGGTTCATTTAAAGTCAGAAGGTGTTGTAAAGGATGTCGATACATGGCAAGATTATAGGAGAGAGTTAAGAATGAAGAGTTAAGAATTTAGAAATACGAAAACAATAAGGGGATTTTGATGAGAATGGAAAAGAGCATGGATGAATTAGTCATTTTAATCCGTGGAGCAGGGGAGATGGCCAGTGGTGTTGCCCACCGACTTCACCAGTCCCATTTTAAGATCTGTATGATAGAGATTCCACATCCCCTTGCCGTGAGAAGGGAGGTGACCTTCACCGAAGCCATCTATGATGGGGAAAAAGAAGTGGAGGGGGTTCGGGCGAAACTCATTTCCAAAACAGAGGAAATTAAATCTGTATGGAAGAAAGGGGATATCCCAATTCTTGTAGATTCCGATGGGAAGAAGACAAGGAATTTTTTAAAACCCGATGTCCTGGTTGATGCCATCATGGCCAAAAAGAATTTGGGGACTCAGATCAATGATGCCTCCTTGGTCATCGGTCTTGGTCCAGGTTTTACAGCGGGGAAAGATGTCCATATCGTGATCGAAACGAATCGAGGAAATAACCTGGGCAAGATGATCCTGAATGGTACAGCTGAGCCTGACACAGGTATTCCTGGTGAGATCGGTGGATATACGATTGAGAGGCTTCTTCGGACGATGAAGAAGGGGACCTTTCATCCACAAAAATCAATTGGAGAAAGGGTGAATAAAGGGTCAGTGGTGGCTGTGGTAGATGACTTTCCGGTCATGGCCAAAATCAGGGGTGTCGTGAGAGGGCTTCTTCGAGAAGGGGTAGAGGTAAAGAAAGGGATGAAGGTAGGCGATATCGATCCGAGGGGGAAAAAGGAACTTTGCTTTACCATCTCAGATAAAGCCAGGGCTATTGGCGGAGGAGTGCTGGAAGCCATTTTATATCGGTTTAATCGATAGATTCTTAGTCGCTTCGCTCCTCAGAATGACATTTCGACGCAGTCTCTTGCTAGGGGGAGATGATGTTGACGTCATAAATCAGTTTAGGTATGAAAATGTAACGTAAGCCTTTAGGCTTGCTTGAAGCAGGGCTAAAGCCCTGCCCTACATTTAATTATTTTGGGCGTTTATTATATCATAATAAAAGTTTGATGGATCCACATCAAAAGGTCGTCTTTTCCATCGTCGAAAAGTTTATCAAAGAAGCAGAGGGTCAAAAACATTCTCTGGTTTTGGCCGAATCCTTGGGCCTCGGGGCAAAAGAAGTGATCAGTTTGGTCGGGGCGGGGGGGAAGACCACATTGATGTTTCGCCTTGCAAAAGAGTTGTTCCTCAGTGGGAAAAAGGTAGTGACGACTACGACCACGAAGATATTAGAGCCAATCCCAGAAGAAACAAGCTCTCTTTTTATTGATCCAGATGAGGAGAAGATCAAAGATTTTGTGCGGCGTCATATTGATCAATATCATCATATTACTGTTGCTCAGGAGAGACTTGGATCGGGGAAGTTGAAAGGGGTTTCTCCAAATCTGGTAAATGAGCTTTGGAGTTCACATAGAATTGACATAATCATTATAGAAGCGGATGGTGCAGCAGGCCGACCGGTCAAAGCCCCGAGAGAGGGGGAACCCGTCATTCCAACAAGGACGACTTTGGTTGTGGCCATTTTGGGGGTGGATGGGATGGAGAGAGAGTTAAACGAGGAAAATGTTTTTCAGCCGGAGCGGGTTTCAAAAATGACAAGAATTCCTGTCGGAGAAAGACTGACGGATGAGGCGATGGCTATCTTGATGACCCATCCTGAAGGCATTTTCAAAGGAGCCTCATCTTCATCGAGGGTTGTTGCCTTTCTCAATAAGGTGGATATCCCAAATGGAATAACAAAGGCAAAAAGCATTGCCCAAAAAATCTTTGAGAAAAAACACCGCCAGATCGAAAGGATCGTTTTAGGACAGTTAAAAAATGAACCGCCTGTGGCAGAGGTGATTTTTCCATAGGAATTCACCCCCACCCCTGAACCATGTCAGGTTCAGGGCATTGTCCTGCATCCTACGTGGTGCAGGGCCTGACCCTCCCGCATCGAGGGGAGGGGATTTTAAAGGTAATTCTCATAATAAATCCCCCTCTCCCCTGGCGGCCTGTGTCGTAATTACTGTTTTGTCACCCTGAATTTATTTCAGGGTCTCGTAAGTATTTGATTCTATGAGATGCTGAAACAAGTTCAGCATGACATTTTTCACTTTTTCTCCCTATTGCGACACAGTCTCTGGCGTGAGAGGGATAGGGTGAGGGGGTAACGGAGGGATACAAATGGGATATCGAAAGATTTTTTTAGGAGGACTCATTTTATTTTTAGGGCTGGCCTCTTTGGGTCAGGCAGAAGATTATCATCTGCAATACTTTATATCAAAAGCCTCGTCCAAGGCGATCGAACTTTCTAAGAAAGAAAAAACTGAATTGCTCAATCATTTGGATGAAGCCATGAAACAGGCCCAAAGAATTCGCACGAAATTAATACAGGCCATTCAGACAGGGGAGACAGATGTTCGATATCAGGAAGGGAAATTTTGGATATCCAAACTGGAGGAGGATCAGGAATCAATCGAGACGGGAATTCAGCAGATTAAATTGCTGAGAGAGAAACCAAGCCATCTCGTTCCTTCGATCAAACTTTATAAATCTTTGAAAGACCTCTCATCCAATTTTAATGCCTACAACAATTTACCTTCGTTCTCCGCTTTAGTGGGAGATTTGGCGCCTGAAATGGAGCTATGGGCCGATCCGGTTTTCTATAAACTTTATCTCCTCCCTCTTGCCCATTCAAAGGAGGCAATGACGAAGATACCCCCGAAGGAGAAGAGGCCGGTGTCCAAAGAGAAGAGACCGTGATGCTTGAAAATTTAAAATTCACTTTTCAAAATTTATTGTGAAGGAGCTGAAAAACATCGTTATGGAAGATATTTATTCTAAAATCGTAAAAGCCCTTGAGAAAAAGGAGAGGGTAGCGTTAGCCACACTGATCACCCGGGTGGGATCTGCTCCCAGGGCAGTAGGTGCAAAATATTTAATCAAGGGAGATGGAACCTCTGTTGGCTCCATTGGAGGAGGGTGTGTTGAGGCAGAGGTGTGGCAAGAGGCTCAACAAGTCATGGAGAAAGGAGGGGGAAGGGTTCTCCATTTTGAACTAACATCTGAACAATTGGCAGAAGGGGGGCTGATCTGCGGAGGGAACATTGATATTTTTTTGGAGCCCCTCAGAGAAGAATTTTTAAATATCTATCAAGAGGCAGTGGAGATAAGACAGAAAGGGAGATCAGCCATCCTGGCCACCCTGATCTCGGTGGATGGCGCTTTTCGCAAAGGGGAAGGGACAAAGGTATTAATGAAGACCCCTGGAGAAAAGGTCGGTTTTTTATTGGGTGGATCGGAATTGGAGAAGAAGATTTTAAGAGAAGGGGAGGTATTGTTAAAAGAGAAAAAGCCAAAGGTATTGGTTTTAAGCTCTGAAAATAGAAGGATGGAAATACTCTTGGAACCTATTTTTTCTGAACCGACTGTCTATATCTTTGGAGCAGGGCACGTGTCTGAGCAGGTGGTTCCCCTTGCCAAGAAGGTCCATTTCAACGTGGTGGTCATCGACGACCGGGAGATGTTTGCTAATCGAGAGCGTTTCCCAGAGGCGGATGAGGTCATCGTTTCAGAATTTGAGGAGTGTTTTGAACGACTCAACATTGATGATTCTTCCTTCATTGCCATCGTCACCCGAGGTCATCTCTATGATGGTTTTGTACTGGAACAGGCTCTCAAAACCAATGCCCGTTATATCGGGATGATCGGTTCGAAGAAGAAGATTCGAACCCTTTATCAAAATTTGATGGAGAAGGGAATTTCAAAGGGAAACCTGGACCGAGTCCATGCCCCCATTGGTCTTGACATCAATTCCGAAACCCCCGAAGAGATTGCCGTAAGCATTGTTGCAGAGCTAATTAAGGTCAGAGGGGAATCCTAAATGCAGATTGAATGAAAAGAGAGAGGAATGTAACAAAATTTTCCACAATAGACAAAAATTGTCCAGCTTTTAGAACAAATTCAGTAAAAAACGATAAAATGGTGTAAACATATTTCTTCAACTGACTGTAATTATTAGCTTTTACAGAAATATAAAATTATTTTAATCTTTCTAATAATTGGCATAAAAGTTGCTCAAAATAAAATGGTTGACAAATTATTTTCAGATTGTTATGTAAATGCTTAATTTCTAAAAACATTAAAAAAGGAGGACGGAAGATGATAAGAAGTCAAAAGGGGTTTACATTGATTGAGTTGATTGTGGTTATCGTAATCATT